>DATNKA010001158.1:0-8683 GCA_035603655.1 Candidatus Acidiferrales bacterium
AGGAAGATCGTGCCGCCGTGAGCAAGTTCGAAGCGGCCGACGCGCCGCTCCAGCGCCCCGGTGAAGGCCCCCTTCATATGGCCAAAGAGTTCGCTCTCCACCAGACCAGCCGAGATGGCGCTGCAGTTCACGTTCACCAGGGCACGGCCGTTGCGCGCGCTGCGGCTGTGGATCGCGCGCGCCACCAGTTCCTTCCCCGTCCCCGTTTCCCCGTAAATCAGCACCGTTGAATCTGTAGGAGCGACTTGATCGACGGTGCGGAGCACCTTGAGCAGCGCCGGACTATTGCCCACGATCTCCTCGAAGTTGTGCTCGGTGTGCAGTTCCTCCCGGAGATAAACGTTTTCCTTTTCCACCCTAGCCTTTAGGTTGTCAATCTCCCGGTAGGACTGCATGTTCTGAATCGCCAATGTGACCTGGTTCGCCACTTCCTGCAAGAACACGGCATCCTCATCCGAATACCGATCCTTTTCCCGGCTCACCAAGCTGAGCAGTCCGATACACTTTCCCTGAAGTGCCAGGGGCACGACGCACATCGAATGGATACCCTCTGCGGCGAGGCGGCGCTCATTGGCGTACTCCTGCTCTTTTTCAAGATCGCGGCGCACGAGAGGTCCCAGATGTTCGAACACCCAACTGCCGCAGGTCTCGCCGCGGCTAAACTCCAGTCCCGTCTGAAAGTAGTCCGAGTGTAGCTCTCCCTCCACGGCGAGGAAACGGAATGAGTCTCTCTCCGGCTGATAAAGGGTAATCGCGCATCGGTCAAATGGGAAGACAGGATGCAAGGCCTCGGAAATGGAGTGCAGGAGAGTTTGCTGGGTCAGATTCGTGATGATGGCATTGTTGATCTGAAGCAGGATGCGGTTCTTCTGTTCACTTTTACGCAGCGCGGTTTCCGCCTGTTTCCGCTGCGTGATGTCCTCGGAAAGCGCCATGATAAATCGCGGCATGCTTTCAGTGCCGGGAACCAGAGAAACGTTGTTGCTGACCCACCGCAGGGTGCCATCTTTGCGTCGATATTGTTTTTCGATCTGAAACTGTTGTCGCTTTCCATCGAACAGCTCGCTGATCAACTCCCAGTTGGCGTCGCGATAATCCCCTTCGGTGATCTCCAGAAAAGTGAGCTTGCGGAGTTCCTCTTCGGTATACCCCAACATTTTCTCGTAGGCGCGATTCACCGCCAGGAAGCGTCCGTTGAGATCTGTAAGCGCCACCCCGATGGCCGAATTCTCATACACGGACCGCCATCGCTCCTCGCTCTTCCGCAGCGCCGCTTCCGCCTGTTTCCGTTCCGTGATATCGATAAAGGTGATCACGGCGCCCAGAGTTTTACCTTCGCGAACGACAATATGGGACCAAAATTCCACAGGAAAGCTCGTGCCATCCTTTCTCCAATAAACCTCATCGTCCCTGTGGACGTCCTCGTTTTTTTGGAAGCCAATATAGATGGGACATTCTTCAATTGGATATGGGGTGCCGTCTTTTCGGGTATGGTGTTCCAGCGCATGCATGTTTTTCCCCAGTAATTCGGTGGGGTCGTCGTATCCGAGAATTCGCGCCGCCGCAAGATTTGAGAAAAGACAAGTGCCTTCTGCGTCGCAGCCACAGATCGCTTCCGTGGCGGAATCGAGGATTAAGCGGATTCGCTCCTCGTTATTGCGCTGAGCGTCGTCCGCTTGCACCCGCATTGTGCTGTCTTCAGAAAGTGGCATGGCGCAAGACACCGACATCGTGCGATTGGCTCCTCCCACGCACCCGCTTGAAACCCAGCATATCGCCGAGCTCATAAAGAAGCCAAGAGCACTTCGTAAAGTTTCGTAAAACAATTCTGGCCGCTAAATCTAGGTCCATAGTCTACGCATCGGTCGGAGATGCGGATCAAGTCATGACTTGGCTCGAATAGGGCGTCTTGCTGCGGCGGGGCTTCGATCCCCTTTGCTTCGATTCGCGCTTCCAAAACCTCCTGCACCGCGTTGGTCTACCATACTCGAAATCGGTGCTTCAAATCCCCTCGGGGTCGACGTACGCATGGGCCCGGAAGGAGCCGTTAGCAGCTTTCACGCTTTGGGCGGCCACGGCTTGCTCATGCCTATCCACTGGGGCCTCTTTGATCTCGCTCTCCACCATTGGAAGCAGTCGATCGAAAACGTGTTCGCAGTCAAAGCTCTCAAGCTCTGGTCTCCCGAACGGCCCCGTCTGAGGTTGTTCGGGTTCTGGAGATTCGCTCCGAGTGGTGGCGTTGAAGCGATGGCGACCCGGAACCAATGCCTCCGGATCCGTCGCGATAAACGAGCCAGTACAACTCCGAGTTCGAAAGCTTAGGTCGCTTTCGTAGTACCCGTGTTGTCATGCAACGATAGTCTTGAACGATCGTAGTCTTCAGGGGATCGACGAGAACGGCATTCATCTTCTCGCTCAGATCTAAAAGCATCATCGACCAGAAACCATTCGGAACCGTCCCCAATGACATAGGTAAAGCGAAGTATGGAATTGCACAGCACGACATCGGCAAATGCATCCGGAAAAGGCATTCGCTCAATGAACCCAACCTGAAAATTCTCTGCTGGTAGCCCGGTTTTGAGGGAAGCTGAGAGTTGACGAACATGCTCGACGTTGGGGCGGCCCATACCCAACCATATTCCGAATGGGCAAGATGATTGGCCGCTCCCGATTCTTGTCCCGGCAGCCGCAGCAAGCAGCCTGTGAAATTTATTGTGGATTCTAAGTGATCCTGAAAAGAGACTAGTCGAAAAATAGTTGACACAGTTACTCAGACATCTGGTTTATCGCAGTCATTTTGTTGCGGGTGGTACTGCGGCATCGCCCTTGCCGTTTAGCTCCCGTTCACTTGGTTTGCGGTCGAGCCAAAGAAAGATGGCTGAAGGAATTGAAACTCCAATGGGAAATCCGACGAAACAAAAGAGCCGTATCGTAGGAGCAATCTGCTTTAGCCCGCAATAGCCTATCTGAAAAACAATGAATGCACTGAATAAGGCTGCTGCTGATACCAGTGCGACTTTCGCGCTCCTTGGAGCGACGATGGGTAGCAGCATAGCGACGATCACTCCGCGCACCAAATGTCTCACAAAGTACAGCGCGGTGAAGGTCGCCGAGGACTGTAAGTGACCGATATACGAGTACCAGAACAGGTCCAATACGAAAGAGGACATGAGCAGGAGTGCCGCCACACCTGTTACTACCTGCGCCCGAGTTCGATGCCACTGCCGAGCCTTTAGGAAGACGACCAAAAAGTACAAGCTGGCTAGTAATTCCAATGGAAACATGATTTTGCTAATTGCGGAAGGGTGCACGCGAACTCTGTTCAAACCAGTAGCCCGCTTAGCTTCCTCGTTACCTTGAGCGGCGGCTTCGTGGAACAGACGGTTGGCCTCGACTCGGTCCTGCGGCACCCCGTAGCCGTAGTAATACATGTATCCAAGGTCGTATTGAGCGTTGGCGTAATCCTGTTCGGCGGACTTGCGGTACCAACGAACAGCCTCCGCATAGTCCTGTGCCACCCCTTCCCCTCGCCTGTACGCAAAGCCGAGACCATCCTGAGCCTTGGCGTCACCTTGTTCAGCGGCTTTGCGCCACCACCGTGTCGCTTCCGCATAATCCTGAGGAACTCCATACCCTTCGTGATACATGTAACCGAGGCTGTACTGGCCTTTCGCGTTCACCTGCTCGGCGGATTTGCGATACCAGCGAACGGCCTCGGCGTAGTCCTTTGGCACCCCTTTTCCATGGAAATAAATCGATCCCAGTCTGAACTGAGACTCCGGGTCTCCCTGCTCGGCGCGGATTCGGCAGGCTGTCGCATCCTTCGCGAGTCGACGATTCTTACGCTCAGTCCGAACGAGGATGCCTGCGCCAATCAGAGCTATGCTGGTGATGGTAACGATCACCCAACGCCGATTCATAGAGCACCTCCATAGACGAACGGGATAGCAGATTACACCATATGTGGCTTGAGTCGGTGTAATAGGCATCACTTTAGCTGGTCGGCGAAAAAAGTGCGCCGAGAAAGGCGCTGGACTTCAGCGCATGCAACTCCACTGCCCTCGAGCCTGCGCCCGATTCCTGCTCGGCGAGGACCTGCGACAAAGTACTAACTGTTCTCAACAGTCGAGCGAGCGCATAATACTGGGTGAGGATTCCGAGACATGTTTGTGCGGCTCATTCCATATATGCTCACCTGCGGGCCTCTGGCGATCACGATTGCTGCGTGGGCGAGACTTTATCAACGCCGTCAGGGACCGCACCACGCGCTTGGGTTGGTAGCACTTGGCATGGTTACCGCGAATGCAGCTTTCGCTGCTGCCACATTCCTGTTCTACGAGTTCAGGCCTCTCTCTCACCTGCCGCCTTGGCAAGACCCGGAAATCCTTCAGCTTGGCTTGTTGTTTCTGCTCGCTCCCATTGGGATGATTCTCGGCGTGGTTGCTGGCGTCCGTGGTGCTCCGAAGTGGCTGATATGCGTCGTGGAGGTCGCGTCGTTGCCGCTGTTCGCGGTTGGCCTGATGGCTGGTGCCGCAGTTTAACCCAAGATAACTGATGTTGTAACAGTGCGCCGAGAAAAGGCGCTGGACTTCAGCGGGTGCAAGTTGCACCCGCAAACTGGTTCGCCCCACGCGATGGCAATCGAAGTTGGGTTTCTCAGTAACGAACAGCCCAATCTGGATTTCCCTGCGGGCAGCCGGGCGGCTCCAGTTCCGTTGCCGGGGATGAGCCTACTGGCTTGATTACAACAATCACGGAACCGGGGAGCCGAGTGGCAGTTTGATTTTGAGGTCGGCACGCCACTGACCCTCGCGAAGCTCAATTGCCTGCGCTCGATCTCTATTGGGCACGCCGGGGTAGTAAACACTCGGTTGCCATTGGGCGTTGCCTGCTTTTGCAACCACTCCCGCACCGACGAGGTATCCCCCGCTTCTTGACCTCCTACCTCGAAATGCCCCTCCGCATCTGCGAGAACAGTGAAGGTTTGTTCGTTTGTTCCTCGGTAGAGACTCGCACAATCTGTATTTGCGCGTAACGTGCTGGCTCGCCATCGGCCGTTGTCACCATTCCCGAAATCCTGCCATCGGTGTGCAGCAGAAAACCTACACCGACACACGCATGCTTTCTAACAGAGGTGTTTGTTTCCGGTGCCCAAAGACCCTCTTCAGTGTTGGGGCTCAATGTTTAGGAGTTTGGAGGCACTTCGATTTCGTAATGCCCGTTACTGTTCGTCTCGGCGGTTAATTCGGTCCCAGTGGATGCTTGCTTTACCAGAACCTTGCGGTTTGGGACCGAGAGATCTTCCATGGAGTTTTGCTCACAATGCGTGTGACGGCTCCGGTGAGAAGGCCGGAATCGCCGAGTTTCTGTAAGTGCCGCAGCCTTGCTATGTCATCTTGCGCATCTGCGATTGGTTTACTTGGGCTGTCATACGGCAACACTAGCCCATTCGTTTTCGTATTACGGTAAACGTAGAAAAGCCACTTCTCACCAGCACGAATTTCTCGATGGAGACAAGCTTGATTCGTGACAGCCAGCACTTCACTGACAGGATCACCGACGAAAACTTCTTCAGGGATCAATTGCAATAGCTTGTCTGTTTCTCCGATGTCCAATGCTGATTTGACTGTTCCCGTGAAGACTCGTGCGTAATCCTGCGTCCCGCAGTCTGTGCCGTTTGTTTGTACGATGCCGCTATGAACACAGGTGGCGTTATGACCACGGTACTGACGCCCTTCAAGAATCTGCGCTGGTAGCGCGGGAACGACGTAAACCGCAGCCAATATGGACAGGCAGATTCGCACCTAAGCTGTAACCTCATGCGGACAATTGTAGCTGCGTGGACGAAACGGTTGAGCACGGTAGCCACACCAACCGCCCGATGTACACCGCACAGACCCGAACGGGCGCTGATTGGCGCATCCGGTTCTTATCTGAGAAAGTCGTGCGCAGGGCATCCTAACGCGATTCTATTTTGGCGGGATTCGAGGTCGGGAGTTTTCTAAAAGCCAGGCCGGTCATCCACGGCCTTCGGCCCCCAAAAGCTCATGAAAGTCGCTCAGAACGTGTTTCCTAGGTTGCGCGGGGATGGAGAATTGACTTTCGACCCTGATTACATCAGCTATCCACTCAAGGGTCACTTTGGTGGCGTTAGAATTGTGAGGGGATTCGGTCTTTCGTTTCCCATCAGCGTCCTCGAACGGTATATGGCGGGCATTCTGGCCTCACTAACGCACGAGCTTACGATTACTGAGTACTCGGACTGGTTGGTTTTTGTCGAAAGGCTAAACGAAGCCGTCCGCGCAGGGCGCGTTAGAAACGTTCCGGTTGTCAAACGAGTGTGGAGCAGCGACGAAGAATGGTTTCTCGATCCCGAGTCTGGTGAAGTCTATGTCTATGTCTCTCCAAATCCCCCGAGCATGCCGATCTGGGAGAAAGTGGATGTACTGGGACACCTCGAAGCGCCCGATCCCGCCCCCCTTAGTGGTTTTAAGGTCGGCCACATAACAGTCATGACGGCTCATATCATGAAGATGAGCCTCGAAACCCTTGTGAGCCGTGGACTGGTCGAAGTGCTGCCTTCCCCCGTTGAGGTGCTTTGGCCGAAGGATCGGACTGAGAGATGGTACAAGGACAACGTGACAAATGTTGTATACCGCCTAATTGAGCACTACCGTCTTGAGGGCGCGGATGACATTCGCTGGGAAGCGGTTCCCAAAGCTGAATTGAGTGGAAAGATTCAATGATTCAGATGCACCATTTGTGAAATAGAGCAACCGCACTTTCACCCGGAGTGACGGCGTGTCTGAAACAAGACGATTTCGTCGAGACTCGTGCCCAGAAGAGCATCTTCCCTCTCCAAGCAAAAAGCTCAACTGAAGGAGGAGCAACTCAGCTCTCTTTGCATCTCGGTCACTCAGATTGGCCGGTGAAGCGCTCAGAACCCCGGTCAGTGAGCGCTCTGGCGATGTTACAACAACACCCTCGGCTGAAGGTCCGATAAACGGCCAGTTCCTACCATTTGAGCGTAGCCTCGTAGACTGGACGCGGTGCACAACTAAACAGTTCGCCGTGTGTTTTTGTCTTTAGGAGAATCCAAATGAGGCCAAGTCTTAGTGCATTGTTTCTCTGTGCATCTCTTGCCTGTGGTGGGCAGGTCTGGGCTACCACTTTGCCGGATTCCTGCGGCAACGACAAAGTCAAATTTGCCGTCAAAACAGAAGAAGGACAGCCCGTGCCCGCCGTACCAGCGGAAGGCAAGGCGCAGATCGTCTTTATCGAAAGCGAAAACCAACCGATCGGCCCCTTCATGCATGCCACGGTCCGCCTGGGTATAGACGGAGCCTGGGTGGGCGCCAATAACGGCAACTCATACTTCGCATTGCCAGTGGACCCGGGAGTTCACCACCTATGCGCAAGTTGGACAGGTAAGAATGTCGATGCGACATCCTTTTCCGCCGAGCCGGGGCAGGTATACTACTTCGGGGCCAAGGTCACGGTGAATTCCAAGTACAGCGTAACCTTCGGCCTTTCGCCATTGAACGAGGATGAAGGCAAGTATCTCGTCAAGGAATCGAAGCTCAGCACCTCAAAACCAAAATAGGTGAGCCCGCGGCGCGACAAAAGACCTTCAGTGGTTGATCAGGCGGTTACGCTCACCGAGAATCGGCCCGACTTTTCGGTCAGGGGTCAAAAGCGCTATGGCAATTTTTCACCAACTATCCACTTGAGCCACCGCCAACCCCATCGCTTTCATTGACTTGCCTGTTTCGCAGACGTAGGATTCTGCTCCAGTGATTGGCCAAACCATCTCGCACTACCGCATCGTCGAGAAGCTCGGCGGTGGTGGAATGGGTGTGGTGTATAAGGCGGAGGATACTGAACTTGGACGCTTTGTCGCCCTGAAGTTCTTGCCCGAAGACCTAGCGAAAGACCCGCAAGCTCTTCAACGTTTCCGCCGCGAGGCTCGTGCCGCCTCTGCACTGAATCATCCAAACATCTGCACCATTTACGAAATCGGCGAGCAAGACGGCAGGCGCTTCATCGCGATGGAATGTTTGGAGGGCAAAACACTGAAACACGCCATCACGGGTCGGCCTATGGAGTTTGAACACTTGCTCGGTGCGGCTATCGAAGTTGCCGATGCTTTGGACGCTGCCCATTCCAAAGGCATCATCCACAGAGACATCAAGCCTGCAAATATCTTCATCACCGAACGGGGTCAAGCCAAGATTCTGGACTTTGGTCTTGCCAAGGTCAGTTCATCGCAGGGCACTACCGGCAATGAGACAACACTCGCCACTCAGGAACTAGACTCAGACCATCTGACAAGCCCCGGAAGCACATTAGGAACCGCAGCATATATGTCCCCAGAACAGGTTCGGGCTAAAGAATTGGATCCGCGAACGGACCTGTTTTCCTTCGGTGTGGTTCTTTATGAAATGGCAACCGGCGCTTTGCCATTCCGGGGAGAGAGCACCGGGGTGATCTTCGAAGCAATCTTGAACCGAGCACCCGTTCCCCCGGTTCGGCTGAACGCCGAAGTGCCCGCCGAACTAGAGCGGATCATCACGAAATGTTTGGAGAAGGATCGGAACCTCCGGTACCAGAACGCGTCTGATGTTCGCACCGACCTCCAACGGCTGAAGCGAGACACAGAGCCGGCACGGGTTGCCGCAATCGC
>DATNKA010001159.1:0-9816 GCA_035603655.1 Candidatus Acidiferrales bacterium
CCCCGGGCAACGGCAATATCCATATCGGCCACTCTGTGTCGGAACCCTCGGCCGAGCCCTTGACTAGCAATTCAGAACGGCCGGGGAAGAAATCATAAACATCGGCGCTGGGCAGAGGGATTGGCACAGGTGCAGTTTCTCCCCCTGAACTGGAAACCTGCATCAACACCGAGTGGCCGTTCACATGTTCGGAAAAATACAGACGAGGTCCGTCGGTGACGAGAGAGCGCTTTGAGGCGCCGTCGCTGGTAATCTGCAACGACGAAACCATGGCTGGCGGAGCTTCGGGCGATCTGAGAAATACGACTACCGCCGCCAAGGCCGCCAGCACGACCAAGCTGCCCGCTACCAGCCACGGCGCCCGGCTGGGCTTGGGTGGCGGAGCAGCAATTGTAAGAGCGGTCGCGAACATGGCACGGATTCGATCTTTTGAATCAGGTACCCGCTGTCCGGCAGGAGCGACCGCCAAAGTTTGTCCGGACTCAACCTCGCGGCGCAGGCGCTGTAGATCAGCCCTCATCTCCGCAGCGCTTTGGTAGCGGTCCCCGGCGTCCTTCTCGAGGGCTTTCCTGACGATGCGCTCAAGTTCGGTGGGAGTCGCGGCGCTAAATTGCAGAGGCCACTCCGGCACGCTGTGAATCAGCGAGTCGAAAAATGCTGCGGTGGTTTGTCCCTTAAAAGGCAGCGCGCCGGTAGCCATCTCGTAGAGCACGACTCCGAAAGAAAACAAATCAGTGCGGGAATCCAGCGGGCGGCCTAGCGCCTGCTCGGGAGACATGTAGGGGACAGTTCCCAAGGCGTAGCCGGGGCGCGCCGGATCATCCGGCGACTGTGTGACATCCCCAAAAGTGTCGCCGCTGAGAACCGCCTCGTCACCCTCGGTTAGCTTGGCCAGCCCGAAGTCGAGAATCTTGGCGTGACCGCGTTTGGTGACAAAAATATTCACTGGATTGATATCGCGATGAATGATCCCGTGAGTGTGGGCGGCGTCAAGAGCATCGGCGATCTCAACTGCGAGCGAGAGAAGAGTCCTAGTGTCCACCGAACGCCCCGCGATGCGGTGTTTCAGGGGCAGTCCATCCAGAAATTCCATAGCGATGTAGGCTTGCCCGTCCTGCTCGCCAATGTCATAAATCGTACAGATATTCGGATGGTTTAGTGCGGATGCAGCCTGAGCTTCCCGTTCAAAGCGAGCGAGCGCTCGCGGGTCGCGGGCAACCGCATCGGGTAAAAACTTTAGTGCGACGAAGCGATGCAAACGCGGGTCTTCCGCTTTATAGACCACGCCCATCCCGCCGCCGCCGAGCTTTTCGACAATACGGTAATGCGAAATAGTCCGCCCAATCACGTGGCAAAATCCTACGTCGGTGAGCCTGTCAAGTCAATGAACACGAGCTTTTTGAGTTTGTTGCGCGCATTGCAAGCTCTGCCCACCGGGCATCCAGATTTGCTTACCGGTGAAGGTCTTCAGCGCAAAAAAACGTGCTCGTAATCTTCCACGCGAATGCTGGATTTTCTACGGCTTCCACGCGCGAGGTTATAGGCCACCAGCAAGTGGTCCTCGACAATGAGGATCTCTGTATCGCTGATCCAGCCCACTAGGGTTACGTGGGGTAGAAAAGCGAGCCGTCGCGGCGTGTCTTCAGTGCTCTTCACATTTACACTCTTAACCTCAACCGCCGGAAGATCCTGCAGAGCCTTGCGAATCCGCTGTGACTCTGCAGGATTGGCCTGTCCCTGTTCGGCGAGCTGAATCGCCGTGTTTGGCTTAGCGGTGGCATTTATCGTCAACGCCACCGACCCGAGATCGGGCGACAGCTTGCCGGTCTGCGTGTAGAAGCTCACGTCGTAGTCCTGGTTTTTATACGCGGCAAGCTCATCGAAGACAGCCAGCGTTTTGTCGCGGAGACGCAGCAGAGCTTGATCATCGCTCTCGTTGGACCATCCGCAACACCCCGTGTCGGGAACCGCTTCGAGAATGGTGGCCGCATTCGCGGCGTCCAGCACTCGCCGGAGCGAGGGATCGATTGGCGTTGCAGTCCAGTTGCCCGCGCTCTCCTCGTAGACCGACGTTGACTTGTAAGTTGCTTGGGTCTGTCCCTCCACAAACTGCGTCAGCAAGAAAAACTTGCCAAGGCCTTCATCAGGAACCCAGGCCTTCCCGTAAGCGCACGTTTCCTCACACCCTCCGGTCGTGCAGGTGCAATCGGGCAACGTGATCGATGCAATGTCCTGACGCCCAGCCTCGGCTAGGTCCGTTTCCCAGCTCAACCATGTGGTCTTGGTGGAAAGATCCACGCCATCGCGCTGCAGGCGACGCGCATGGTTCGAAAACCAGTAAAGATGGATTCCATCCGCCGAGAGAAATGGCGTAGAAGCCGACTCGGTGATGGCAAGATTCGACCCCGCTGTTGACGTAGTCCGGGCGACGTCGCGCGAAATTGTGGTCGCCGTGTGGCCATCCCAGAGCCAGACTTTTCGCTCGGCGGAGAGATCGCCCTCCACCAGCGGCAAAGCCGCGGGCATGGCAAACAACATCTGCCCTAGGTGATTGATGGACAAATTCTGCGGTGACGCTGCGGCTTCCTTGGGAACCTTAACCGTCTGCTTCTCCGCGAAGTTTGCTGAGTCATACTCTACCGCCTCGCCCGGCGCGCGTAAAACCCACAGGCGCTTATTCTGGGCGGGCTACGAAAGTGTAAAGGAAAGGACAGGAACGACTAATAAAATCAGTCTTCGCATGACTTTTGGGTTTGATCGCCAGGATGATTGTAAATCGTGGACTTGCTGCGGCCATTCGTTTGCCTACATT
Organism: Candidatus Acidiferrales bacterium; assembly: GCA_035603655.1. Taxonomy (GTDB): domain Bacteria; phylum Acidobacteriota; class Terriglobia; order Terriglobales; family Acidobacteriaceae; genus Sulfotelmatobacter. Next base: position 2,813 of record DATNKA010001159.1, read on the forward strand.
TCTTTGCGTACAATGGACATTGAATCTAGATGAGCACAAACCGTGAGAATCCGATGACAACGACCACAACTCCTCACATTCGTCCGCAAACCCAATCGGCAGAGATTCCTGAAGTTCCGCTGACTACCGAAGGCTACAGCGTGCTGCACCAGATGATGCGGTTTCGCGGGACAGCCTGGCGAGCTCTGCCCGAGGGAGCCAGATCAGCAATCACCCAGGAAGCGGCGTCAGCGCTGGGCGAAATGGAACAAAGATCAGGAGGACAATCCGCACTCTTTTCTCTGATCGGCCACAAAGGCGACCTGATGCTTGTACACTTCCGCAATTCGTTTGCCGACCTCAATCAAGCGGAACTCAATCTCGCCGGCCTGCGCCTGAGTGAGTACTTCGAACCCACGTCGTCTTATCTGTCAATCATCGAGCTCGGGCTGTACGACTCCACGCTGAAAATTTATAAAGAGCTCACCGCGCAGGGGATTCAGCCGCATTCCGACCAGTGGAAAGCAGAAATCGAATCCAAACTCGCACGGCATCGCGAGGCGATGCATCCGCGGCTGTTCCCTGAAATTCCACCGCACCGTTACATTTGCTTTTATCCCATGGACCGGCGGCGCGGCGAAGAGAAAAACTGGTACACACTCCCCCTCGAAGAGCGCGCCCGGCAGATGAACGATCACGGACTAGTGGGCCGCCGTTATGCCGGCGAAGTGAAGCAGATTATCACCGGCTCAATCGGCTTCGATGACTGGGAGTGGGGCGTCGACCTTTTTGCTGACGATCCGCTGGTCTTCAAAAAGCTGATTTATGAGATGCGCTTCGATCACGTAAGCGCCGTGTATGCACTGTTCGGCCAGTTCTATGTAGGAGTGCGCTGTCCGGCAGCGGCATTGGGGAAACTGCTGAGCGGAGAAGTGCCGAAGTAACTAAAACCTTATTTACCCCAGAGTCACAGAGACGCAGAGAAGGCAACCCGCAAAGAAGGTTTGCTCCGTGACTCGGTGGTGAGTTGACTTACGCAACCGGAGGACTCATGGCAACGCTCGGCCTCATCGAATACAAAGACGCCAGCCCCGAAGTACGCGCGGTCTACGATGACATTATGGCGACGCGCAAGACTGACTGGATCAACAATTTCTGGAAGGCGATCGCCCACGATCCAGCCACGCTCAGGCGCACTTGGGAAGACATCAAGCAGATCATGGCACCCGGCACGCTGGATCCGTTGACTAAAGAAATGATCTATGTCGCGGTGAGCGTGACCAATCAGTGCCACTACTGCATCGCTTCGCACACCGTCTCGGCACAGAAAAAAGGTATGACCGATGCGATGTTCAAGGAGTTAATGGCGGTGGTCGGCATGGCCAATGAGACCAACAAGATGGTCACGGGATATCAAGTTGAGATAGACGAGCAGTTCAAGAGCAAGACGTAGCTGCTTCTTGGCCTTCGGCGGAACGGTTCCTGCCTAATCATTTTCGGTCGCGCGGCGCCTTCGGCGCTGCGATCTGACTGGTCAATGAGCAAAGGTTTTCAGCGCCGAGCTACCCCACTTTTTTCTTTGACCTTGGCTTTGCAGTAGTCATCCCAGCAAACTTAAACTCGCACAACTTCATGTCCACCCTGCGGCCGCGGAAGCGCACCCCTTCGGCCTCCAGTCGCAGTCGTTGTTCGATAGCGGAATCGCCGCGGAGCTTGATTTCTCCACCTGCCCCTAACACGCGCTGCCAGGGCAATTCGAAGCCCCGCTGCAACACCTTCGCAACCTGTCGCGCGGCCCCCGGAAGTCCTGCCACGCGCGCAACTGCTCCATAAGTCGATACCTTACCTTTGGGGATACGCCGAATGGCAGCTTCGATGCGCTGCCGCCTCTTCGACGCTTGATCTGGAACCGACTTTTCTGGACGCCTCTTGCTTCCACTCTCTGGTGAGCCTTTACTTTTCTGTTTCATAGCGCGATCCATCCGATGCGAATCAGCCACAGCGACCCCACAGAGACCAACAGCCAAAGGATAATTCCCTGCAGCAGCGGCCGATGGCCCACGCGTTTGATGGTCGCTAGCGAGATGCCGCTGCCAATAAGGAAGAGAGTCGCCGTCAGGCCGATCTTTGCAATCGTCACGGCCAGAGAATAGGCATGGGCTCCGCGCGGGAGATACGTGTTGCAGACCGCCGCGAGGCAAAACAGGCCAATGAACCAGGGCCACTGAATCTTCGCTTTGGCGCCTCGCACCACAGCCGTCGCCACCGAGAGTGGAACAATCCACAATGCGCGCGCCAATTTCACCGTGGTTGCAATTGCCAATGCTACGGCGCCATATCTGGCCGCAGCCCCCACGACCGAACTAGTGTCATGAATCGCAAGGGCCGCCCACACTCCAAATTGCGATTGGGTGAGTTTGAGCGCCGCGCCGATAGCGGGAAAAATCAGCAGCGCCACGGAGTTCAACACGAATACAGTTCCCAGCGCCATGGCCATCTCTTCGTCGCTGGCTTGAGTAATCGGCCCAACAGCAGCGATGGCGCTGCCGCCGCAAATCGCAGTGCCCGTGGAAATGAGAAAAGCCGGCACGCGTGGGACACCTAGCGCCGCGCCCAACCCCATCCCCGCCAGCAGGGCGAAGCTTATGCCCAGCATGGTGTAGACGAAACCGCTGCGCCCCACCTGCACGACCTGATGCAGATTCATTCCGAAACCAAGCCCCACCACGGAGGCTTGCAGAAGATATTTGGAGGCATTCCTCGCTTCGCCTGCGTAGGGATGAGGCAACGTCAGTCCAAATACCAGTCCCATCGCCAGCGCCACCGGCGGAGACACGTGTCCGCTGGCACTCACCAGCAGGCACACCAGAAAGATGATGCGAGGAAGCATTCGAGGAGAGACCGGCGCGGTGCGGGGCTCATGGACAGCGGACCGCTCCGCGGTCATGGTGCCCCGACTCGTGCGCCGAGCTAAGCCGCCTTGCGGAAGGATTCGATGGCTTCCGCCTCTGAGTTGTACACGTCGAAAACCGTAAGCAGCTTGGTCACTTGCAGCAAATCGCCCACGCGCTTGGTCAAGTTCGTCAGTTTGATCGTGCCCCCCGCGTTTTGCGCGGTAGTGCGCAGAGCCACGAGAGTACCCAGACCGCCAGAATCGATGTAATTTACCTCGCCCAGATTCAGGACGATGCGATTGTTTTCCGACACGGCCTTTTTGACCGTGTCGCGCAGCAGAGAAGACTCCTCGCCAAACACGATCCGGCCGCTGCAATCCACCACCAGAATTCCATCCTTGGTCCGCGTTGCCAGCTTCAGTTGCATGGACACTCCTTTGCCGCCCACATCAAATTCGGTTGGGATTAGGCCGCTCCCGCATTCCGGGTTGACGCACTAGCCTATCGCTTGCGCGCGGGTTTTAGCAAGCCTGACCGGAATGCGGCGACTGCGGCGCGCAGGTATAGTTGTGTGGCTTCACCGGCCCAGGCACACGCGGGAGTCCTGTATGCAACGCAGATCATTTCTGAAGGGCGCGGGAGTTGTAACGGTAGCAGTTGTGGGCGGCGGAGTCTGGCGCGCCTACCACCAGGGCGTGTTCAGGGTCGGCGAAGGACCGGCTTATGAACCTTGGAAAGACTGGCGCAACCATTCGAGCGAGGGGGCCCTCACGCTGGTGCGCGCCGCGATCCTTGCCGCGAGTCCGCACAACACGCAGCCCTGGCTGTTCAAGGTAACGAACTCGTCGATTGAGTTGTACCTCGATACCCAGAGAAACACCGGGGCGCTCGATCCGTATTTAAGGGAAGAGCACATCGGGATGGGCTGCGCTCTTGAGAACCTCGCGCTGGCGGCGGCCGTCCAGGGCTACCAGGCGAGGGTGACGCCGGTTCCCGGAAAGCTGGGGCCGATCCCTTCCGAACCCACGCCGAAGCCGGTGGCACGCGTAGACCTCACCCCGGGCAGGCGTGAGGAAAGTGAGTTGTACGACGCGATCCCGCGGCGCCATACCAATCGCAGTCCCTATCTCCCGCAGAAACCGATCCCGCAGGCGTTCATCGACGCGATGAGCCGGCTGGCTGACGGCGAAGTCGACGTGCGGATTTTTCTTTTCCCGGGGGAGGCGGAACGAAAGAAGATCGTAGAAATCAGCGCCGCGGCGAACTCGGAAATCTATGCCGACCCGGAGGTCGGCCGGGGCAGCGGCCGGTGGATTCGCGTCAACTGGAGTGAGGTCCAGAGATTTCGCGATGGCCTGTCGATTGATGTCTTGGGGCTGCCGCCAACTGCGATTGCGATCGCCAAGATGATGCCGTTGTCCACGCTGCGCTGGTTTGCCTCCCGAACCCCAAAGAATACGTATTCGGACCTCATGCTGAGTGCGCCCCTGATTGGCATCATCGCGGTGCACGACCGTTACAACCAGGAGCACTGCCTGCGCGCAGGGCGCCTGTGGCAGAGGGCCCATTTGCTGGCAACAGCTCGCGGCCTCGCCGGACGCCCTTGCAATGAGGCAGTGGAAATGATCGACCACGAGAAGGCAGTGGGAAAGCAGGGGCGCCGGGCTGAAATGTTTGCTGAACTCTTGGGTGACGCCTCGTGGCAGCCAACCTTTCTTTTCTACATGGGCTATCCGACATTGACGGCCCGAGCCAGCCCGCGGCGGCCGGTTGAGAAGCTGGTCTTGTGACGCTGGCGGTTCACGCGCGTCCTGCCTCGCATCACGTATAATCGTGTCTTCCGGCTCATGAGCTACACCGTCCTGGCGCGAAAATACCGTCCGCAGAACTTCTCCGAGGTTATCGGACAGGAGCACGTCACCCGCACCTTGCAGAACGCCCTGGAGCAGGGACGGACCGCCCATGGCTACATTTTCAGCGGCCATCGCGGCATTGGAAAAACAACTGTGGCACGCATTCTGGCCGCGGCCCTGAATTGCCGCTCTACCGACAAACCGGTGCCTGAACCTTGCGGCGTGTGTGTATCCTGCACTGAGATTCGCGCCGGGAATGCGGTTGACGTGATCGAGATCGACGCCGCAACTAACCGCGGCATTGACGAAATTAGGGAACTGCGCGAAGCTGCGCGTTACCGTCCGGCACGCGACCGCTTTAAGATTTACATCCTTGATGAGGCGCACCAGATTACGGACGCGGCCTTCAACGCCCTGCTCAAGACGCTGGAAGAGCCGCCCGACCACATCGTCTTCATGCTGGCGACCACACAGCCAGAGGATATTCCGCAAACGATCCGCTCGCGTTGCCAGCATTTTAGTTTCCGTGCGGTAAAGTTCGATGCCATCGTCGGACAGCTTCGCGCTCTGGTCGGCCGCGAAAACATTGAAGCGGATGACGACGCTCTTGCCTTACTCGCCGAGGCTGGCGATGGTTCCATGCGCGATGCGCTGTCGATCCTCGATCAGGCGATTGCGTCAGCGAGCGGAAGAATCACGGCCGACTCCGTGCGCAACCTCGTCGGAGCCGCACCTGCGCACATTCTCGAAGAAGTGATGCAAGCCATCGCGCGCAGCGCCAGTGCAGAGGTGCTGCAGCAAGTCGACCACCTGATCAGCGAAGGCCATAGCCCGACCCACTTCGCGCGCCAGATGGTTCGGTTCCTACGCAATGCCACGGTGGCCAAGATCGCGGGCAAGGACTCTTCCCTGCTGCAAATCTCCAGCGAAGAGCGGGAGCGCGTGGAGCGCGTCGCGGCACTGTTTGGCGAGGAAGATCTCACTCGTCACCTTCAGATCATGCTGCGGACACATGGCGAACTCGGATATAAGCAGGAGCAGCGATTTCATCTCGAGCTCGGCCTGCTCAAGATGACGCACGCGCAGCGCTTGTTGCCAATCGAGCAATTGCTAAGCGATATGGCAAGTCCTTCGAGCGTTGCCAGCACTGGAGCTAACCCCTCCCGAGTTGCGCGGCCTTCAATCGTCGCGGCGACCGCGGGCGCCTCCGAAGCACGACGCAGCGAGGCGGTTGCGCCATCTCATCCGAATCATGTTTCGCCGTTCGCAGCTGATTCCGCGCGCAAAAGCGGCCCGCGGCAGGAATTTTCTGTCGAGCCGCGTTCTGCCGATCCGATCTCCCCCGAAGTGCCGCGCACAATCGCAATGCGAAATTCATCTGCGCATGTGATTATGGGCGCGACCGCACCTGCAACTCTCGGCGAGGATGCGCCCGAACCTCAGGTCAGTGCGCGGCCCGAGGCTCAGCGTGAATCCGCAGTAAGTCCACAACTTGAAACTCAACTACGGACCGCGACGCCAATTTCTCAAACCCAACCCGCGAGCACCGTCGCTGCCGCGCCTATCGAGAGGCTGCGCAGCTCCATGCTGCAGGCGCTGCTGGATGGCAATCAGCGGATCCTCGTCTCAATGCTGGAGGCGGGCGAATGGTCGGTGGAAGGGAACGAAGTCGTGATCAAGGTGTCAGAGTCTCAGACCGTGGTGGATATGTCTCTGGGCGCAGACGCCCGGCGACTAGCGATTGCCTCGGCTAGCGGGGTTCTGGGACGGGCCGTCAAGCTGAGGATTGTTCCTGGTGCAACTGTTACCCCAACGGAAATAAAGCGCAATGGAGCGAGAGTTGGTACGGCGAATTCGGGCGCGGGGGGGCGGAGCAGGGCGGAGCAGGATGCCGTCGTCCGCCGACTGCAGGAAAAATTCGGCGCCGAGATTCGCACGGTAATTGATTACAAGGAGAAGCGGTAAGGCATTATGGGCGGATTCAATCTGCAAGAATTAATGTCGAAAGCAAAGTCGCAGTACGACACACTGCAGAAGAAGATGCAGGAAACAGTGGTGGAAGCCTCTTCCGGCGGGGGTACGGTGACGGCGAGGATGGATGGCCGAAAGCAATTGCTCAGTCTTTCCATCGATCCTGAAGCGGTGAAAACCGGCGACGTGGAGATGTTACAGGATTTGGTGCTCGCCGCAGTAAACGAAGCCGCGCGCAAAGTGGATGGAGCGATGCAGTCAACCGTCGGCGGCATGCTGGGTGGACTGGGTATTGACGGACTCTAGC
>DATNKA010001160.1:0-12366 GCA_035603655.1 Candidatus Acidiferrales bacterium
GCAGTTGCGGCCCCGGTAATCTTCACCTCATCAATGGTCTTTTCGATGCTCATCGCAGCAATGCTCCGGTGATTGCGATCGCGTCGCATATTCCGACCAGTGAGATCGGTACCGGATACTTCCAGGAAACTCATCCGGAAATCCTCTTCAAAGAATGCAGTCATTATTGTGAGCTGATCTCGAACCCGAATCAGTTTACGCGTGTTCTGCACATTGCAATGCAGAACGCTGTGGGCAGGGGAGGAGTGAGCGTGATCGCGCTGCCCGGCGACGTTGCCGGCATGGAGATGCCAGAGGCTGGTTCCTCTCGCTCCCTAGTAGATCAAAGGCCGGTGATCCGCCCGTGTGAAAAGGATTTGGCGCGATTGGCGGAGTTGATCAACTCCTCGAGGAAAATCGTCTTATTTTGCGGGATTGGCTGCGCCGACGCTCACGATGAAGTGATCGCTCTGGCTGAGAAGCTGAAATCTCCCGTCGGGCATTCCTACCGCGGAAAGTCGTTGGTCGAGTACGACAATCCATTCGACGTGGGAATGAGTGGATTGCTCGGCTTCGGCTCGGCCTACCAGGCAATGCACGAATGCGATCTGCTGCTGCTCCTGGGCACTGATTTTCCTTATGACAAATTCCTGCCAACAAAGCCCAAGATAGTCCAGGTTGACATCAGGGTCGACCATTTGGGCCGGCGAAGCAAACTGGATCTCGGTATTTGGGGCGATGTACGCGAAACCATTCAAGCGCTTCTGCCAATGATAGAAGCAAAGGCCGACCGAGCGTTCCTGGATGCGATGGTCACAAAATACAAAGATGCACTTCGCAAATTGAATGTTTACGTAAATCACGTTGGAAAACGAACACCCATGCACCCTGAGCCAGTCGCGGCTGCACTGAGTGAAATTGCGGCGGACGATGCGATCTTCACCGCTGATACCGGCATGTGTAACGTTTGGTCCTCCCGTTACATTCGATCGACCAAGGATCGGCGGCTGATCGGCTCTTTCACCCACGGGTCAATGGCGAACGCCCTTCCTCAGGCCATCGGTGCTCAACTTTGTTATCCCGGAAGACAGGTAATTGCGATGGCGGGAGATGGCGGCCTAGCGATGCTCATGGGTGATTTGTTGACGCTGACACAGTACGACCTTCCCATTAAGGTCGTCGTGTTCAACAACAGCGCTCTTTCAATGGTGAAGCTCGAAATGGAAGTTGCAGGACTGCCCGACTATCAGACGGACTTGAAGAACCCAAACTTCGCAAAGGTGGCCGAGGCCATCGGCATGATGGGTGTACGAATCGAGAATCCAGCCGATGTTTCCTCTGGACTAAAGCGGGCACTTCAGCATGCGGGACCCGCGCTTATTGACGTGGTGACCGATCCAAATGCGGTTTCGTTACCGTCCCACATCACGGCCGAGCAAGTTGTTGGTTTCGGGCTGACGATGGGAAAACTGGTTCTGGCAGGCCATATCGATGAGGTGGTGGACACGATCGAGACGAACATTCGACATATCTGAACCAGCTGAACTAGACGAAGGTGGGGGGACGAGGTATGGGAAGCCCAAGGAGTACCCCAGGCCTAAGACGCGAACCGTCGCGGCAAGGGATAGAGGCGAGCGAGTATAAGGAGTCAGCCTAAAGCGCGTTTGGAGAACTCCATGAATTTGACCGATGTTTCCCCAGTTGAAAACTACGATGGTGATTTTCCGTTGGCTGGTATTAACCCGAGCAGCAACCGCTTGACTGAGGAGGTGTGGGCTGAGGACGAAATGAATTCTATAGCGGGTTGCCAGGGAATGGTGGGACAGAGTTCCGCGCTCCGGGAGGTGCTGCAACAGGTCGAAATGGTTGCGGGAACCGATTCGACCGTCCTCGTCGAGGGGGAAACCGGTACTGGAAAGGAACTCATTGCAAATGCCATTCACAATGCAAGTCGGCGCCATGGGCGGCCCTTTATAAAACTGAATTGCGCGGCTATCCCGTTGGATCTTCTGGAAAGCGAATTGTTCGGTCATGAGAAAGGCGCCTTCACCGGAGCGATCGCGCAGACGATCGGGCGCTTCGAAATGGCCGATAAGGGTACGCTTTTCTTGGACGAAGTCGGCGACATCCCTCATGCGTCGCAAACCAAGTTGCTACGTGTGCTGCAAGAACAGGAGTTCGAACGATTAGGAAGCGGTCGAACCCACAAAGTGGATGTCCGACTGGTCGCCGCGACCAATCGGAATCTCGTCGATATGGTAGCGCGAGGTCAATTTCGCAGTGATTTGTACTATCGTCTGAACGTCTTCCCGATCTCAGTACCGGCACTTCGAGAGCGACGTGAAGACATTCCCGCCCTGGTCTCGCATTTCGTGAAGATATTTAGTCACCGAATGCAAAAGCAAGTAGATAGCATTCCTCCGGAAACCATGGCTGCCTTCCAGTGGTATTCATGGCCCGGCAACATTCGCGAGTTGCAGAACTTGGTGGAACGCGCCGTTATCCTTTCGCAGGACGGTGTGCTGCGGAACCCGCTTCACAAACAGAAAGCAGAGCGCATGATCTCCAGTCCGCATCGTACCCGAACTTTCCAGCCATCGATGACCCTGGACGACACCAATCGTACCCTGATTGTTGAAACGCTTGAACAGCTTGGCTGGGTCGTAGGTGGACCACACGGTGCAGCCACCAAACTGGGCCTGAAACGAACCACGCTGCTTGCCAGGATGAGAAGGCTGGGAATCTCGCGACCGATTACTCAGGAGGGAACCGAGATGGTCGGCATGGCACCGGAAAGCATTTGCTAAGAAAATAACCAGATTTGAAGGGTGTGGAGGAAGCCATTCATGTCGCGGAGTTTCAAATGAATACAATCACAACCAAAGATGGGACCACGATCTTTTACAAAGATTGGGGCACAGGGCCGACGGTCGTGTTTTCGCATGGATGGCCGTTGAACGCAGACGCCTGGGATTCACAAATGCTATTCCTGGGACAGAAGGGCTATCGTGTCGTTGCCCACGACCGCCGCGGCCATGGACGTTCGAGCCAGCCGTGGGACGGCAACAACATGGACACATACGCCGATGATCTCGGAGCGCTGCTCGACCAACTGGATCTGAAGAAAGTGACTCTGGTCGGCCACTCCACAGGCGGCGGTGAGGTCGTGCGCTACATTGGCCGGCACGGAACCGAACGAGTATCGAAAGCCGTGCTGGTCGGCGCGGTCCCGCCACTTATGCTGAAAACCGGGAAAAATCCTGGCGGCCTTCCGCTGTCTGTGTTCGACGACATTCGGGCTGGTGTGACTGCGGATCGCTCGCAATTCTTCAAGGACCTTACAATCCCCTTTTACGGATACAACAAACCCGACGCCAAGAGTTCGCAAGGTGTTAGGGATGCATTCTGGCTGCAGGGAATGCAGGTATCCATTGTCGGAGCATACGACTGCATCAAAGCCTTTTCCGAGACGGACTTCACCGACGATCTCAAGAAGATCGATGTGCCAACCTTGATCCTTCATGGGGATGCCGACCAGATCGTGCCGGTTGAGGATTCGGCGCTCCTGTCTGCGAAACTCATCAAAAACTCCACTTTGAAAATCTATCCGGGCGCGCCGCACGGAATGTGCACCACGCTGGCGGACAAGGTAAATGCCGACCTTCTCGGATTCCTGAAAAGGTCCGATCGAGCGGCGGTGTAAATATCGGATGGCCCGTCTTTCGACTCGGCGGCGAAGGTCTCGTTCCTCCTGAGTGTTGGCTCAGCAATATGCAAAATCAGTTCTCGAAAAGGAGCTTCAAAATGAGGAATTCAATGAAGAGCATGCGAGTCGTGCAGGCAATGTCTCAGTCCCTCTGCATCGTGCTGTTGCTGTTGACCTGCGGCGCGCTCTCCGCGCAGAACAACAGTGAAGACCATCGCGTCCGGAATGTTGTTCTGGTTCACGGCGCTTGGGCAGATGGTTCTGGCTGGAAGGGCGTTTATGACATTCTGGTCAAGGATGGCTACAACGTCAGCATCGTCCAAGAGCCAGAGACGTCTTTTAAAGAAGATGTGGCTGCCACGAAACGAGTCCTTGCTCAACAAGATGGACCGTGCATTCTTGTGGCTCACAGTTATGGGGGAGCCGTCATTACCGAAGCCGGGACGGATCCATCGGTAGCCGGTTTGGTATACATCGCAGCCCACATGCCAGACGCCGGGGAGAATGAGGCTGACGACGGAAAGCGCTTCCCCAGTGACCTCAGCAAGTCTGGTGCGATAAAGAAGACGGCAGACGGTTTCACTTACCTCGACCCGGCGCGGTTTCATGAGTACTTCGCAGCTGACCTGCCAGCTGAGCAGGCCGCTTTCATGGCGCGATCGCAGGTACTCAACTTGGCTGACAACTTCAAAGCTGTCATCACCACGGCTGCGTGGAGGAGCAAACCGAGTTGGATGTTGGTAGCGGCGGCAGACAGAACCATCAATCCCGACCTCGAACGATGGTATGCGACGCGAGCTAACAGCCACAGGGTCGAAGTCTCAGGCGCCAGTCACTCGGTCTACGTCTCGCACCCAAGGGAGGTTGCAGCTCTGATCGAAGAAGCCGCATCGCACGCTTGGTAGAAAATAAAAGGTAAAGTTCACGCAATCGCGAAGTGATTGGGGACTAAATTGGGGACTACTGCCTGTTTCTTGCACGAACTTACATGTGCTTAGGTGTCATCCGTGCGCTTGTAAAAACATGAAATTAGAAGAAGTCAACACACGAACCAAAGAGACCGAAGGAACGGAGGCCACTCAAGATGCCCGATACCGGAGAAAATCGTTCCCGGATCTAGCTGATTTCCTTCCTCTAGCTGCTGAACCTGTGACAGCGCCCCTTTGTAGTCCGGCGACAGTCCGGCAGCGGCACGAAAATAAACCACCACCGTGGCAATTATCGCCAAGAAATCTGGATGCCCCTGCTTCGCCAGCCGAAAAACAGAGCCAGTGGGATTAACAGAAACAGATTGACCCACAGGGGTTGTGCCAAAAGCTGGAATTGTGCCATAAGTCTTCCCATCCTAACTGTCGCAAATTGCCGATCTTAACCCGCTGCGACCAAGCGCGCGTACCCTAGTTCAGAGCACGATCGATGCCATCGAGGTGGTTTCGAGTCTCCCGTGGCTCCCAGAGTGAATCCCACAGTCAATCGCAGAACCAGAAGCCCGATATTCATAAAATCCTCTCCCTAGTCATTATTCTCATAAATCAATGGCTCAACCAGAGGATCGTCGGTACGGTTACCACCAAAGCGAGTGTCGAGACCAGAAGCATGGAAGCGGCTTCTGACTCCACTGCTTTGTACCTGGCCGCAAAGAGTACGACCACGGTAGCCAGGGGAAAGCTACAGCAAACAAGCGCCTCGCGCGCGAACGGACTAACAACATGCAACAAATGCAGTAGAGCGAAGAGAACCGCCGATTGCACGGTCACACGAGCTATGGAACCGACCAATACGGCATGTGAAAAGCGAACCGGATGAGCTGCCAGAACGAGGCCTACTGCAAAAACTGCTACCCCGGATGTGGCTGAGCCAATCAACTCGAAACAGCTAGCTACCACAGTTGGCAGGTGAATGCTCAAAAGGACGATAGCGATTCCCACGATTGGCGCCCACAGGAGTGGGGATTTCAAGCCCGCATTCAGGCCGGTTACGATTGCGCTCGGCTTCGAAGGGTCGGTGGCGACTCTTAGATCTTTTGTCGCTGCATCCATTTCCAGAAGGATCACTGCTGGAGGCACCGTCAAATTGATCGCCAGGGCCACGAGTCCCACGGCACCCCCGCTGGTCCGACCCAGGAGTGGTTCGAGAACGGCAAGGCCGAAGACTGGCGTCGCGGAGGTCGCAAGCATCAACGAATAGATAATGGAAGCCGTCCCGCTGAGCGACTTCACCATTCGCAAGAGCAGCCACGCAACCACGAAAAGCCCGGCGTGAGAAAGAATCAGCGCCAGAACAAGACGACCCTGCTGCAGGAGAAGATCCTTCGGAATGTCGGTCATGCTGACGAACAGAGAGGCCGGCAGGGCAAAGGTTAGCGCCAGTTTGCTCAGACCCGCGGACTGGTCGGCATCGAAGGCATTGCGCTTGCCAGCCAGGTAACCAAGCGCGAGGACAAAAAAGACAGGCGTTAACGCTCCGAATAATCCACCGATGTTCATAAAAGATCTCCTCTAAAACTCTGCAAGAACATCTCTAAAACTCCACCTTGGTTCTGAATCCGAAAACTACGGCGCGCTGCGCTCGTCCACCCACGTTCGCGTAGTACTGAATCACCGGCTGCACAAGGAGCATGGGTAAGGGATCGAGAAGCGTGTTGAATTCAACGCCGTGCTCGGTCTTCCATGGAGGTGTGCCGGGTGGTTGGAACTGCGGACTCAGGCTGTTTCGCACATAACCCAGCGACATCGTGTTGTGAATGTGGACAGGCAGCGGCCCGTTGAATCGCACTCCAGCCGTGAGTAGCGTGTTATTCCGGTTGAGATCCGGCGGGCTCCAGTCGTAGGCAAACGTCGCGTCCAAGCCTTTTGCTTCTTTCGGGTCCACGCGCCAAAGAGCCTGGCTCGCCATCCAATACAAAAGGTAGTTACCTGATCGCGGTGTCGCGCTTGTCGGCGATGGAAACTTTCCGGGATTGTAAGAAGCGCCAAACTGATAAAGCCCGGAGTACCCTTTTCGACTTTCGACGTTGTCGAAAGCTCGCACCGACGACGCCTTTTTGCCAGGCGTGAATCCGATTTCTGAAACGCTTACGGGCACTCCACGAAACTGTGGAACGAATCCAGTTTGGTTATGAGCAAAGGGTTCGCGGTCTTCTGCGTCTACCATCGATTTCACATAGACGTTGTGAATCGGCACGATGCGTAATTCAAACGCGGGAGTAGAAGGCGGATCGAAGGACTCGAAGTCCGTGAACAGATTGCCCAACGCATAGCCCATGGGCTCAAAGATGAAGGACGCGGCATCATGCTGGGCTCCGTAGAAATCCTGGCCGGCAAACTGACCAACGCGTGCAGTGATACGTTCATCCAGCCATCGCTTCTCAATCCACCATGAATCGAGGCGACATGTATTCGCGCTCGACATCCCGCTGGGACTAGTGAGCAGACCAAGATAAGCGCCCAGATTGCCGCCGCCCTGCCAGAGCGCTGTCGCGTGAAAATACAATCCGCGTTGACCGACCAGCGTACCCAAGTCGATGTCCACCGTTCCCCGGAATCGATTCCAACTTGCGAAGCGCTGTTTCTGCTCACTGTTGATGTTCCAGAGAGAGTCGCTGATGTATTGGAAGTCGAACCGTACACCGCGTTCCAGCAGGCGGGAGCGCTCGCCACCCCAGTCTCCGAAGAGATGTCCGTGGGGGCCCTGACCGGTCTCATGACTGTCCGGGCCACTAAGCGTTTCTCCTAGATCAGTCTGGGAATAAGCGCAGACTGCAAAGAGGGCCACCGCGGCCCACGCTAGAAAAACGATTTTGGCGAACTCTCGGACTGTTCGCGTCCGCAGCGTGAGACGATGCAGGAATACATGGCTGGGCTCTGTAGGGCACCGCCTCATCGAGTTCTTTGGGATCTTCGTCAAGACCGCACGTCGCGCAGTGCGAGTGGGATTAAAAGCAGTGCGGCTCCGAGGATCCCGAGCGCTTTGAAATGAAAACTCATCGCCGCTCCCACCCCAGCGCCCAGGACGAAGGCGGTCCAGATTCCGCAGAGAAGTTCTATCTTTGGATCCTGCGCTCTTACATCGCGAGGAACCTCTTCGGAAGCGTATTGTTCGGCTTCTGTCGCGATCAGGCTTGTAATCATCCCTGTCAGATATGTCGTGTGTACGCTGATGCCACCAACACGACGAAACGCTCCGTTTTGTAGACTCAGAGCTAAAGACAGAAAGATCACGAATATTCCGACTCCGTGGGCCAGACCTGATGACAGCGCAAAAGAGGCCGCTACTATCACGATCACTTCTATTCCCATGATCGTAGGAAGCAACGGCCACGATGACCACGCCTTGAGGGGCCGTACGATCAGCACGCTCAAGAAAATTCCAATTAAAAAAGTGACAATGGCGGAAAAAGGCCCAAGCGTTGCCCGCCAATCGTTCGCCGCTACAGCAATGGCTGCCAGCACCAAATTACCGGTGACGTGTCCAGTGAACGTCTTTGCCAGGACAAAGCTGGCCGCGTCACCGTACCCACCAACGAAGGCAAGGCCGAGCGAGAGGCACGCATCGGTATGGCTAATGTTTGAAAGCACCCTTCTCCTTTGACACCGCGCAGCCTTTTGAGGCCGACAGCGCATTTATTCAGTGCTGGCAGTTACAGGACGCTTCCCTCGTGGACGTCTTCAAACAACTTAGCGTTGTCTCGATAGTCCACATGCACTTCGATCAGCACCGGACCTGGTGTGTCGAAGGCTTTGCGCAGGGTTGATGCAATTTGATCCGGATACTCAATTCGAAGACCTGTGGCACCGAAAGCCTCGGCGTACTTCACGTGATCGACCGGACCGAAATCAACTCCTGAAGTGCGGCCGTACTTGATTCGCTCCTGCGTGCCAACCATGTCGTAGTGGCCATCGATCCAGATCATGTGAACAAGGTGGGAATTCAGACGGACCGCCGTCTCTAGCTCATTTGAGGAAAATAAGAACCCGCCGTCTCCGGAGATGGAGAGCACTTTCTCGTGCGGACGGACAATGGTGGCAGCGATGGCCCAGGGCAGGGCCACGCCGAGCGTCTGCTGACCGTTGGTGATTAGAAACTGACGTGCGCGAAAGCTAAGAAGATAGCGACACAAATACATGCTGAAGCTTCCCATGTCCGAGCAGACGGTTACGTCCGGGGTCAGAATTTTCTGCAGTTCGCTAATCAGGCGCAGAGGATGAATCGGGACACCAGACTTCGCGGCGGCCTCAGCCATCAGTCGTGTTCGATCCCGGGCGATCATCTGCAACAGTTCAGCGGATTCGGCGGCCAGGTGCGGGCGCTGGAGCAGAGGCAACAGGGCAGTCAATGTCTCTTCAATATTCCCAATCAGCTCGATGGCGGGAGAATAATCATTCTCGATATTCGCCGGAGTCACATCGATGTGGACGATCGGCCGGTCTTTGCCCTCATTCCATTGAGACGGCCAGTACTCAACTGCGTCATAACCGATAGTTATTACGACATCTCCTGAATCGAGCAAAGCATCTGCGGGCTGATTGGCGATCTGCCCAACGCGCCCGCCGAAGTAGGGGAGCTCACGCTGCGAGACAGCCCCGGCCGCCTGAAATGTCCCGACGACCGGCAGCGTGCTAGTTCTCAGCAGATTGCGAATCGCATCGGCAAACTTCGGCTTGCTCGCCATCAGGCCCAGCAAGATGACAGGAGATTTTGCGGAATTGATGAGACGGGCGGCTTCAGAAAGAGATTTCCCAGCGGCCGGACCCTGTTCGACGAATGCGGAGAGTCGAATCGGTCTGCACTCTGCTTCACCGGTCATAATGTCCTTCGGAAGGCTCACAAACGCCGAGCCGGGACGGGAGGCCTCGGCTGCACGAAACGCGGCAGACATTACCTCTGCTGTAGCCGCAGGAGAATCAATCTCAGCGGCATACTTGGTTACCGGTCGGCAGACGCCCACCGAATCCATCGTCTGATGAAGAGACTTTAGACGGTCGGCAACAGCGACGGCACCCCCCAAGGCAACCATCGGGTCACCTTCCGAATTCGCAGTGGCAAGCCCGGTAACGAGATTCGAGACACCTGGGCCTGAGGTGACAATTGCGACACCAGCTTTCCCAGTCATGCGTCCGATACCACCAGCGATAAACGCCGCATTCTGTTCGTGCCGGCAGACTACCGTTTTTATGCTGGAGTCACGGAGTCTGTCGAACACTTTGTCTATCTTTGCTCCGGGAACGCCAAAAACGTGCGTCACTCCCTGAGCCTCCAACGTCTCTACAACTACGTCGGACCCGGTCTTTGTCTCCTGAGCCTTGTCAGCTCTTGGATTTGCGATTTGTTGCGTTGCCATTTGCTTGATCCTTTTCCGTTGATTTACTCCGCCTTTGCAAGATCGGAGGCAGGGTCTCTGTTGAGATCGGTTGTCAGGAACGATCCGGCTTCCGGCAGCCGAACGTCGTATTCGGACACAATTTGAATGCTTACGCGAAGTTGCTGCGCGGAGCAGTCCAGAACGTGGCCACCTTTTGTGCGGTCCTTCGAAATGAAGTGAAAGTGATACCCCGGAACGCTGAAGGAACTCGAATACCTCGGAGACCAAAGACAGACGAGCGTGCCCTCAATATTGTCGAAGTGGAATTCCAGTTGCGTTTTTGCGGCGTCTAGAAGCCGAGATCCTTTCGGAACCGGATGCACTGCACGTGCGTGAATGGTGTCAAAGACACCATCCACACGCAGAGCGTAAAAGAGATTTTCAGAGACGCGATGCGGGTCGCAGGCCAGTTCGATGTCTTTCAAAGATGCGACCTTTTCAATTTGAACGACCGCGTCCTCGCGGAAGTGCGTTACCGAAGCAAAAGGGACGAGAAAGTCATCCGAGCGGCGCCGTACGTTTCCCGCAGCTTGATATATCTCGCCGTCGAGAATGACCATCTCGCCAGTGAGCCCTTCAAAAGTGCCGACGCCAAAGTTACCGTTTTCCAGAAGGGTCGAAGAGGGAACGGAACCGCCATAGACACCTTCGACCAGCGCGGTGGAAGTTGAAATCTGGTACATCCGGCGCGGCGAAGAGTGCAGGTATTCACTCAGGGCCGCGCTCACCAGATCGTCGAGCGAAGTCTTGCGTTCTGTGGAAAGGTCTCGCGCCACAGCTTCAAGGAGCGAGGATATTTTTACTGCAAGTTTTGGCATTTGTCCTTCTCCATCCAGGCATCCTGTTCGAGTGCCTTCGTTTCTTGCGATGAGAGCGAGCACGTGCCCACCCTCGCATTTGTGGCCCACGTAGGCGCTATTGTTTCGTCATCTCGCCTGACTCTACATAAGACCGACGAGGAGAACTCGCTTGAATTCATTCCACCAACTTCTTTGAACAACAGCTCGATGAAGAGCCGGACGCAAGGACTACAATCGTGGAAATTGGTTCTGTCCATATAAACCCCTATTGTTGTTTCGTAGGTTGGGTCCTAGTCGACGTGGAATCTGACGTCGAAACGAAATATCGCCTAATGCCAGGTCCCGCCTACTTGTCCACCCTTGCCGTTTGCGAGCCAGTCAGGCTACTGCGCCGACCAGTGCTGGTTGCGTTCTATACTCCGGCTTGTAAACATGCTCACGAATGAACGCAACCATGTCGTCGGGACGCTTGACGCGGGCGAGGCCTGAATCGAAGACCAGCTTTGCTACCCGCGCGGCGGTCTGAATCTCGGTTTCAAGAATGTTCGACTGCAAGGGATAAAGAAGGCCTCGTTTCAACAAGTCGGACGGCACCTGATCCGCTACTGCCTGCCCGGCCTCAATAAACATTTCGTCAGTAACACGCTTCGCCTGCGTCGCGAAGATCGCCATCCCAAGCGCCGGGAATATGTAGAAGTTGTTGGCTTGTCCCGGCAGAAATGTCTGGCCGTTGTAATGGACCGGTTCGAACTGCACACCGGCCGCATAAATCGCTTTGCCTTTCGACCAGGTATAGGCTTGTTCTGGCGTGCATTCCGCATGCTCGGTAGGGTTCGAGAGAGCAAGGATTACAGGGCGCTCGTTGATTCGTGACATTGCCTCCACGACCTTTTGCGTGAACGCGCCACCAATCGTGCTCACTCCAATGATCGTCGTCGGCTTAATGCTCTCGATAGCAGCTACGAAGTCCCGGGTCGGCGCGTGCTTGTGTGCATAGGGTTTCTGGAAGTCGACCAGATCTTTGCGAGTCGATTCCAGAAGGCCGTTGACATCGAACATGTAGACCTGTGACTGTGCCTCCTTAAGCGCCATGCCTTGTCCAACCAGCGCGGAGCAAAGCAGGTCAGCAAGGCCAATACCGGCCGAGCCCGCACCGAGGAACAGGTACTTTTCGTCCTTCAGCTTCGTACCCTTGAGCTTGGCCGCATTAATCATCCCAGCCAGAGTGATCCCAGCTGTTCCTTGCACGTCGTCGTTATAGACGCAGTACTTGTCGCGGTAGCGCCGGAGCAAATGCACGGCATCTACCCCCGTCCAATCCTCGAAGTGAATGCAACACTTCGGGAATACTTCCTGCACCGCCTCGACGAACTCGTCGACGAAAGAATAAAGATCCTCAGTGGACGGGCGGGTCTTGCGCATACCCAAGTACAGGGGATCGTGCAGGTACTGCTCGTTGTTGGTGCCTGCGTCGAGGTACATGGGGAGCAGGTATTGCGGCGGCACTCCGGCGCAGGCGG
>DATNKA010001161.1:0-15222 GCA_035603655.1 Candidatus Acidiferrales bacterium
GGCGCGGAATCCCAATGAATTCGCCGTCCTCTCGCGCAGAGCCTTTTTGAGATCCATGGGGTGGGCTCCGGCATTATTTCTTGCCGCACCTTTTCAGGTTCAGGGGCTGCCTACTGTGCGGCCTGCGGCAATAGTTGGCCATGGATGTTCTCTTTTCCCTCTGGCGGATTCCCGCCTGACCCCCCACTACCCGAGCAAGGCTCCGCTGGACGATGTTTTGCGCTTGGTCACTCCTGGCTTGGATGAGTACGTCACAGAGACGTATGCGTTCGAGATCACGGAAATTTTAAGCGCATGGAGTACAGGTCTTCTAGCCACCGCAGCGGATCTTACGTCCATGGCACGATTTCTTGCGCCCTCGATCGCGGCCACTCCGCTGCATCTCAGCCAGGAAGTCAATTTGCGTTCCGGCGTTGGCATTGAAGTCTGGCGCCGGCGCTTCGTTGAAAATGCCGTTACAGGCCGGGATAGATTTCTCGAGGAAATTACCGCCTACCTCGCCCAGTTGGGAAGAATAGAAACGGCTGAGCTCCAAATCGTGGGGATCGAGGAAGGCACATCCTCCTCCCCGCCTCTTTGCGTCGATATTCGCTATGACTTGGTGGGAGTGCGGATCGACGCTAGTCGAGAGGAGAGGATCGGGATGTGGCGAACGCAGTGGCTGCGCGATGAGTCGCGCCGATGGCACGCCGTAGGCTGGGAAGCGACCGAGGAAACCGTCAGCCGGGTGCGCGAACCGTGGTTCGTCGACGTCACCGCAGCAGCGCTTGGTCAAGCGGAGTCTTCGAAAAACCAAATGCTTCGCGGCACAGATTATTGGCGCACGGTGCTCGACGGCGCCTGCGGAATCGACGTCTATGGGAACAATGGTGTGGCCGTGGGTGACCTCGATAATAACGGCTTAGACGACCTTTATGTCTGCCAGCCATCTGGCCTTCCGAATCGTCTCTATCGTAATCGCGGCGATGGCACCTTTGAAGATATAACGCAGCCATCAAGAGTGGGCCTGCTGGAGGCCACGGCCTGTGCCCTGTTCGCTGATTTCGAGAACAAAGGATTACAAGACCTGCTTGTAGTTTGCGCTGCAGGCCCGCAGCTGTTCCTGAACCAGGGCAACGGGAAATTTCAACTGAAACCCGATGCCTTCAAGTTTGTGCAGCCTGCGCAAGGAATGTTTACCCACGCTGCTGTCGCGGACTACGATGGAGACGGACGGCTCGACATCTACTTCTGCCTGTACTCCTACTATCTCGGCCTGGATCAGTATCATTATCCCGCTCCCTATTTTGACGCGCGCAACGGTCCTCCCAACTTTTTGTTCCACAACGATGGCGGAGCATCTTTTCAGGATCGGACCGAAGCCGTCGGATTGAACGTGGAGAATGATCGATATAGCTTCGCGTGCGCCTGGGGCGACTACAACTCCGACGGCCACCCAAGCCTTTACGTAGCCAATGACTTTGGCCGGAACAATCTCTATCGCAATAACGGGGACGGGACATTCTCTGCGGTTTCCAGCCAAGCGCACGTGAACGATGTCGGCGCGGGAATGAGCGCGTCGTGGCTCGACTTCGATAATGATGGCAAGCAAGACATCTACGTTGCCAATATGTGGTCCGCCGCGGGCTTGCGAGTTTCGCAGCAGCAACAATTTCATGAACGGGAAGCGGAGGATACCCGCGCCCTTTATCGCCAACATACCCGCGGCAATTCGCTTTACCGGAATCTGGGGAATGGGACATTTCAAAATGTAAGTTCCCGGGCTGCCGTTGAGATGGGCCGCTGGGCCTGGTGTTCCGATGCGTGGGACTTCGATCACGACGGCTACTCGGACTTGTATATTGCCAACGGCTATATTTCAGGCTCCGACAGCGGCGATCTCGGCAGTTTCTTTTGGCGGCAGGTTGTCGCAAAATCCCCTGCCATTTCGACCCCGTCCGTGAACTACGAGCACGGATGGAACGCGATCAACGAACTGATTCGGTCTGATGTCTCCTGGAGCGGCTACGAGAGGAACGTTTTGTACCTGAATAATCACGATGGCACGTTTTCCGAAGTTTCCGGGGCAGTAGGTCTGGATTTTCCTGATGACAGCCGCTCCTTCGTGCTCTCCGACCTGGACCACGACGGGCGGTTGGAACTTATTCTTAAGAACCGCAATGCGCCGCAACTCAGGGTGTTGCACAACACCAGCAAGGATATTGGGAACTCCATCGCTTTCCGCCTCCGCGGGACAAAAAGCAACCGGGATGCGATTGGAGCCGCGATTACGGTGGAAACGGGAAACCTTCGCCAGACGAAGTATCTTCAGGCGGGTTCGGGATTTCTCGCCCAGCACACCAAACAGCTTTTCTTTGGACTGGGAAAAAATGAAACCGACATCCGGGCCACAATCCGTTGGCCGAGCGGTCTCACTCAGACTCTTGAGCGGCTTCCCGCGAATCATCGAATCGAAATGCAGGAGGGGGGCGCGGATTTTCTTGCCTGGCCTTTCGCAGCTTCTCCGGTATCATGGACGCGGCATAACGATGCTCCGACGCCGGAGCCTTTGCCTTCCTCAGTCGAGACTTGGCTTATCCAACCGCTCAGCGCTCCGGATTTTTCTCTGGCCGATCTCACTGGTAACCTGCGCGATCTACGTTCGTTTCAGGGCGGTTTTGTCTTTCTTCATTTCTGGACCACCACAGCGCCGCTCTGCATCGGCCAGCTGCGACTGCTCCATCAACGCCAGGAAATCCTGGTCGCTGCCGGCGTTCGAGTGTTAGGCGTCAACCTTGACGATCCTCTTGATCGCAACGCTGTCAAAGCATTCGCGGCCAGAGAAAAACTTAATTTTCCCAATCTGCTGGCGACGCCGGAAATGGCGGGGATTTATAATGTCCTCTACCGCTACCTGTTCGATCGCCGCAGAGATCTCCCCATTCCGTCTTCATTCCTGATCGATCCTTCTGGACTGATAGTCAAGGTTTATCAGGGGACTGTGGATGCCGAACGAATTCACGACGACGTGTCGCGGGCGCCTCGGACCGCGGCTGCTCGGATCAAACAAGCGCTTCCCTTCGAGGGAATAGCACCGGATGCTGGTTTCCAGCGCAACGACTTCACTTATGGAGTGGCCTTGTTTCAGCGTGGCTATCTGGAGCAGGCGGCTGAGTCGTTCCGGCAAGTCATTGCCGCCCAGCCCCAGGCTCCCGAAGCCTACTATAACCTGGGCACTCTTTACCTTCGAAGAAACAACCTGCCGGAGGCCCGGAACTATCTTGAGCAGTCGGTGCAGTTACGCCCGAACTATCCTGAAGCGTGGAATAATCTTGGAATGATTGCCGCCGAGGAAGGGGAGCCGGAGGAAGCGGTCGGACATTTCAAGCAATCGTTGCAATTCCAGCCAACCTATATAGTTGCTCTACTTAATCTGGGAAATCTTTATCGAAGGCGCGGCAACTATGAGGAAGCCGAAACCCTTTTGGTCAAGGCGCTCCAGATGGAGCCAGACGATGCGGAAGCGAATTACGCTGCTGGGATGCTTTATGCGCGGCAAGAGAATTTCGCGCGTGCCTTGCAATATCTGAACAAGGCCGTGACCTTACGCCCGGACTATTCCGACGCGCTCAACAACATTGGCGTGATTTTAGTGCGGCAACAACGTTATTCCGAAGCGGAAGAAGAATTCAAGACTTGTGTCCGTGTGGCGCCGAAACTTGATCAGGGTTATCTGAATCTAGCCCGCTTGTATGTCGTCTTGAAAAACGAACCGAAAGCCAAAGAAGTATTGCACGAACTGCTGCTTCTGCAACCCGGGCATAAGATGGCTCAGCAGGCGCTGGAGATGCTACATTGACGTCCAGACCCGGTGGGTAGGCTCCGAACCCGGAGGCGTAATGCAAGGATGGCGATCCGCACTTCATTTCCGTATGGACAACCAGGGGCTAAGAACGGTCTGAGGCTGTTCCGGATCCTCCCGCTAATCCTGGGACTTGCCTTCGGCGGCACGCACTCGCTGGCCCAGAAGACCAACGTCACCCCGAGCCGGTCCAGGAAGTCGGCAGCCGTTCCATCCCCGTTCGCGGAGGCTGAAACACTGCTTCGCGAAGGTTCGGTCGAACAGGCCAGGCAGAAAACTCAGGAACAGCTGGCGCTGCATCCCACCAGCGTCGCGGGCTATAACCTGCTGGGGATTGTCTACACCAAAGAAAAGGACTACGCCAGCGCCAATCAAGCATTTCAACATGCGTTGAAACTGGATCCTGATTCAACCAAAACGCACAACAATCTCGGCAACTTATACGTCGCCCAAGAAAAGAACGATCTCGCCGAGAGGGAGTTTCGGACGGTCCTGCGCTTCGAACCCGCGGATCGCGATGGGAATTACAATCTCGGTCTGCTACTGATGGCCAAAGCGTTACCCGCCGAAGCCATCCCTCATTTTCAGCGCATCCGCCCGGCAAATGCGGAGACGGAATTCAATCTTGTGCGCTGCTATTTCCAGTCCCGACAGGACGCCGCCGGCCTTAGACTTGCCGCCACCCTTTCGGCTCAAAACAAAGACGATGTCCGGTTGCATTTTTCTCTTGGAGTTTTCCTCGCCTCAGCCAAGCAGTATCACGCAGCTCAGCTGGAATTGGAGAAGGCCAATGCGCTGCAGCCTGAAACATTTGAAATTCTCTACAACCTCGGACAGGCTTATCTTCGAGCCCGCGAGTACTCGAAGGCTGAAGTTATATTGAATCGAGCTCTGAAAGCGAAACCAGATTCGCCCGAGGCCTTGTATCTGCTGGGACAGGTGTATGCCGGCCAGATCCGGCCAGTCGACGCTCTGGATGTCCTCGTGCGGGCTCACAAGCTGGCGCCCGAAAATACCGACGTCATTTTCTTATTGGCTCGGGTCAGCATGAGCCAGAATTACTTTGAAGACGCGATTCCTCTGCTCGAATCCGGTTTGAAACTCGCTCCGCGGCGAGCCGATCTCCATGCCGCGCTGGGCGAAAGCTACTTCATGGCAGGGAAGACGGACAGAGCCATCGCAGAGTTCCAGAGTCTGATCGCCCTTGATCCTACGGCGCGATCTTACGCCTTCCTGGGGCTTTCTTACCGTAACCTTGGCCGCTTCGACGAGGCGACAAAATATTTTCGGGAAGGACTGAAGCTGGATCCGCATAACGATTCCTGCTCGTTCAATCTCGGCTACATCGAGGAACGTCAAGGGAACGAGGCGGCCGCCGAGAAGATGTTTCAGGAGACGCTTCGCTTGAATGCCGATTATCCCGACGCTCTTCTGGAGTTGGCGAATTTGCGAATCGCAAAAAGGAAATTTAGTGAAGCTGCGGTCTTGCTTCGACGCTATGTCAAGAGCAGCCGCAACCCCGCTAGCGGATACTACAAGCTCGCAATGGTCGAGCGCAGCCTCCATCAGCCGGAGGCCGCGCAGCGGGATTTAAGTGTGTTTCAAACTTTGTCCAAGAACGCCTCGACCGGTCCTTATCCGTACGAGCATCTTTTCGACTATCTCAACAACCGTTCGGATCTGAGTTCCCTGGCGCGTACTCAGCTGGACCTGACGGAGCTGACCGAACAAATCCGAAAACATCCGGAGCAACCGCAGGATCTCTATTTATTGGCGGAAGCTTATCTCAAGCTCGGAAAAATCGATGATGCCCGAAAGGCGGTCGCGCAGCTAGACCAGTTAAGCGCCTCCGACTTCCGCACCCAAACAGGCGTGGGCGTACTGCTCGCCCGATTCCGACTTTACGACGATGCTATCCAGCATTTTCAGTCGGCTCTGCGCGCGGATCCGGCTTCCGATGACGTTAAGTTCGACTTGGCGGACGCCTATTTCCGAAGTGGTAAGTATTCGCAGGCGCTGAGTACCGCAGAACTGGTTTCAGCGCAGGGCCGGCAGGATGACGCATTGCTCGCACTGCGGGGAGATATTTGCGCCCACATGGGAGATAGTGCGCGGGCTACCGAAATTTTCCGAAGTGCGATCGCCCGCAATCCGGACAATGATCAGTATTATCTCTCACTGGCCATGGTTCGGCTCCGCCAAGGCGATACCGCCGGTGCGGAAGAGACATTGCGCAAGGGGTTGGCGCGAGTTCCGAGTTCCGGGAAGATCTTGTGGGGACTGGGGATTGTCTCGGTCCTGGAGGGCAGAACGGGACAGGCCACCGAACAACTGGAGCGCGCCGTCGAACTGCTTCCGGAATGGCCCGGTAGCTATTCAACCTTGGGAGTTTTCTATTACGAGACCGGACAAATCGACAAAGCGCGAGAAGTACTGGCGCGCTTCAAGGGGAGCGACGCGGGTGGACTCGATGTGAATCGCATCGAACAGACCTTGTCCAATGCTCCGGCATCGTCCTCGTCAGCGGAAGCGATGTCTTGGGATGCGCGGCAGCAGTTACTACAGTTGGCGCTCTTCCTCGCGGACCGCACTCTCTGAACTGCGAACGCGCGAGGCGCCGCTGAGAGTGCACTATCACAATGAGTAATGAATCGAGAATCGGCAGGAACCGCGGTGTACAAAGCAAACCAAGGGCCGTCTTTGCTTTTCGCCTTACCTTCTTGCTGGGCCTTTATCTGACCGTACTTTCAGGGCAAACCTCGAAAACGCAGAACGCACCTATCCTCGTTCACTTTACGGACGTTCGCGAAAAAGCCGGCATCACGTTTTTACAGGATGCGACAGCCACGGAGGAGAAGTATTATCTGGAAACCATGGGCACCGGGGTGGGATGGATCGACTATGACCAGGACGGCCTTATGGATCTATTTTTCGTGCAGTCAGCGGCAACGGATTTGTACAAGCCATCACACCCCCTGCGCTCAGCCCTCTATCACAACAACGGCGATGGAACTTTTACCGACGTTACCGACAAAGCGGGTGTCGGTGGAAACGGACATTACGGTCAGGGTGTTGCGGTCGGAGACTTCGACAATGACGGATATCCCGACCTCTACGTCACCGGCTACGGCAGCGCCATTCTCTACCACAACAATGGCAATGGAACCTTTACCGATGTCACCGCAAAAGCCGGAGTTGCCGACGCTGGCGGATGGTCAACCAGTGCCGGTTGGTTTGACTACGATAGAGACGGTTACCTCGATTTGATTGTGACCAACTATATCGAGTGGTCGCCGAAAAATAATCTGTGGTGCGGAGAACGCCGCCCCGGTTACCGTTCCTACTGTCATCCGGGGAACTACAAGGGTCAGAGAATCAAGCTTTACCATAACAATCATGATGGAACTTTCACCGATGTGAGCGATGCTTCCGGCGTGGGCAAACCGGAAGCCAAGGGCATGGGCGTGGTTCTCGCCGATTTCAACAACGATGGATGGCCCGACATCGCCATTGCTAACGACTCCTGGCCGAATTTTCTCTTTCTCAACAAGCACGACGGCACTTTTGACGACGTGTCTTTCACCTCCGGTTTAGCCGCGGGTGAAGACGGCCGCTACGAAGCCGGTATGGGAATTGACGCAGCAGACGTGAATGGCGATGGCTGGCAGGACATTTATATCACCCATCTTGATTTCGAACTCAACCGTCTCTACCTCAATCACAAGGATGGGACGTTTGACGACGACACCTTCGGCTCCGGTATCGGCAACAAAGCCATTCTGATGAGCGGAGTTTCCATGAAATTCATGGACTACGACAACGACGGTTGGGATGACATCGTCCAATTGAATGGCGCTATGCTCGACAACGTAAATCTTTACCACAGCGAAGTGACCTACAAGGAACCGCTGCTGATGTATCGAAACTTAGGCAAGGGCCGATTCGCGAAAGTGTCCGACTCTCTTGGCGCCGACTTTATGCGTCCCATCGTTGGACGCGGCCTGGCCACGGCGGATTTCGATAACGACGGCGACCTCGATATTGCCGTCAACATTCGCGGCGACTATCCCGAACTGCTGCGCAACGACGGGGGCAATGCGAATCACTTTTTGGAAGTTTTTTTGATCGGGACCAAGTCCAACCGCGATGGCGCCGGCGCTTCGCTCAAGTTAACCTCGGAAGGATTCGTGCATGTCGAGCAGGCCAAGGGAGGGATGAGTTACATGTCAGCCAGCGATCCCCGAATTTTCTTTGGCTTGGGCAAGCGCACCAAAATCGAATCGCTCGAAATCAACTGGCCAAGTGGCCACGTGGATCGTTTAACAAACTTGCCCGTAGACCAAATCATCGCGGTGAAAGAAGGTGCGGGGCTTGTTCCCCACCCCTTCCCTAAGGTGCCGGGTCGATAACTTATGAGTTTTCCACGGCGGCGTTTCCTGGGTTCTTCACTGGTGGTACTCGGCAGTACTTTGCTGGACGCGCTGACTACGCCGCTTTGGCGGTGGAAGAAAACGGCTGCGCCGGTATCCGCGGTCTCCACTTCTTCGCCGGCATCTCCAGTCCTGTTCGTCGACGTGGCTCGCCAAGCCGGCCTTAATACTCCCAACGTGTGGGGTGCGACCGACCACAAGCGTTCCATCATTGAAGCGAAGGGCAGCGGCCTGGCCTTCTTCGATTACGATCACGACGGCTGGCTGGATATTTATTTGACCAATGGAACGCGGCTTGACGCCAACTGGCCCCCCGGACAAGCTCCTATTTCTCATCTCTACAAAAATAACCGTGACGGAACTTTTGCGGACGTGACCGGCAAGTCAGGTTTGGCTCGAACCGGCTGGCAGACTGGCGTCTGCGTCGGCGATTACGACAACGATGGCTGGGACGACCTGTTCTGCTGTAGCTGGGGACACAACACTCTCTTTCACAACAACGGGGATGGAACATTCACTGATGTAACCCGCAAGGCAGGCGTCTATGATGAGCAAGTCCGCTGGGGCGCCGGCGCTACTTGGCTCGACTACGACCGAGACGGATGCTTGGATTTATTCGTTTGTAACTATATCAAGCTCGATCCCGCCGCAGTTTCCTCCCCAGGCCACGACCTGCTCTGTCAGTGGAAGGGAATCCCAGTCATGTGCGGGCCCCGCGGCCTTCCCGGTGACACAAACATTCTTTATCACAACAATGGGGACGGAACTTTCACCGACGTATCGGAAAAATCCGGAATCCTGAAAACCGGTCCGCGATATTCCATCACCGCTGTCTCCTACGATTTTGACAACGACGGGTGGCCCGATATTTACGTGGCCGTCGACTCCGAACCCAGCGTCCTGCTTCACAACAAACGCGATGGTACGTTCACTGACATCGCCGTGGCCGCCGGCTGCGCGTACAGCGATAACGGCCACGAGCAGGCGGGAATGGGCGTGGCCGTCGGCGATTACGACTGTGACGGATGGCTCGACATTTTCAAAACGAACTTTGCGGACGATACCTGCAACCTTTACCACAACAATGGCGATGGTACTTTTACTGATGAAACCTTCACCTCGGGGATTGGAATCAACAACCGTTATGTTGCCTGGGGTTGCGGGTTCGTAGACTATGACAACGATGGCTGGCCCGACATTATACAAGTCAATGGTCACGTCTACCCGGAAATCGAGGGACATGGCATCGGGCAGGAGTTCAAGAATCCGCGGCTCGTCTACAAAAACCTGGGCAAGGGACGCTTCAAAGATGTCTCCTCCGAGATGGGTCCCGGCATCGCCGAACATTTCTCCAGTCGCGGCGCCGCGTTCGGGGATTTCGATAACGATGGTGATATCGACGCGCTGATTCTCAACCTCAACGATCTGCCGTCGCTGCTTCGCAACGAGGGCGGCAACGCGCAGAACTGGATTAAGCTGAAGCTGATCGGGACCAAGTGTAACCGCACTGCGATTGGGGCTCGGGTGCGCGTAGTGACGGGGACTCATGCGCAGATGGATGAAGTTCACAGCGGTGCCAGCGTAATGTCGCAGAGTGATCTGCGGCTTCACTTTGGTTTGGGGAGATCCCAGGCTGCGGACTTAGTGGAAGTTAAATGGCCTACTACCCAAAAGATCGAACGGTTCACGGGATTGAAGGCCAACCAGATCGTTACCATCCGCGAAGGCAGCGGAATCGTCGACTCTTTCAAGCCCAACCCAAAATAACCCGTCGCAACGGATTTGCTCAGCCTCCAGCTTAAGAGCTAAACAACTTCCCGCTCCGCTGCGGCAATATCGAGATTTACTTGCTGCTTCCCTAACTGGGGGTGGATTGCCGTGAGCGTGACTCGTCCCGGCTCTTGCTTTGCCCGGATCCACACGGCTCCCGTACCGCCGACGAGAGCAAAGGGATTGTCTCCGATGATTTCTGCCGGTCCGTCCAACTGCAGCTTTATCGCATAGTTGGCAAAAGGCCGGATTGCGCCGAACTCATCCGTTACGCGCAGGACCACTCGCGTGGTGTCTGCTCCATCCGCAATCAGCGTGGCGTCATCGGGTAACAGCACGAACTTCATATCGACCCCCTTTCCGGAATAATTCCTGGTGATCGCCAGTTTGCCTTGAATGTAACCCTCGAGTCGGAGATCGCCCCATTTATGAAAAAGTTCTTTTAGCTCAATGACGAATGGCGCGTAGCGAAGGTTAGCAAACTGTTTGCGGTCAGGGTCGGCTTCGGCAATCAATTCACCGGCAATATAGAGCTTGATGTGATCACAATTGGAGCAGACCACCGCCTTCGAGAATCCAATGGAAGCGTCGCCACGCGCCCAATGGAAGGCTGGTTCGAGCACAATCTCTTCGGCAGGATCGCATTGTGACTTGTAAAAGCCGGCGGCGGGTTTGGGCTCGCGGAAGATATCGGTCACTCCGTGATAGCAAATGCGATCTCCGGATCCGAAGTCGCCGTGGGTGTTGTAATCAAAGGCGCACCACCCGATGCCTCCCGCATATTGCGGATTCGACGCCAACTGGTCGTGGATGCGCGCGTGCCTCAGCGTGTGTTCGGTGAGGCGTTCGACCTGGTCGATGGTTTTGGTGGGATAAGTATGGCCAACGAACTCCGTGTTCAAGTATCGCGGATGATTCGGCGGCTTTAGTGGGAAGCCGAAATCGTTCACCGTGAACACATCTTCCAGAAACTCCGATTCCTGGAAATATCGAATGCCTCCGGTCTGGCGTGTCGGATCCAACTCGTGCGCCCGCGCATTGGTGCGGGTATAGAAATCGTGACTGTCCTTGGACTCGTTGATCCGCACTCCCCAAAGAATGATCGAGGGATGATTCCAGTCGCGCCGGATCATGCGGCCTACGTTGTCGACGGAAATATCCTGCCACGCCTGGTCACCAATGTGTTGCCAGCCCGGAATCTCCTCCAGCACCAAAAGCCCAATCTCATCGCATGCATCCAGAAAGTGCCGCGACTGCGGATAGTGTGAGGTTCGCACAATATTGCATTTAAGATTGTTGCGTAGTATCTGAGCGTCGCGCCGCTGCACGCGGCTGGGCATAGCCTGCCCCACGAAGGGAAATGTTTGGTGCCGATCCAGTCCGCGCAGCTTGATTACTTTGCCGTTCAGCTCGAATCCGTGATCGGTGAATTGAGCTTCACGAAAACCGATTACACGCGAGACCTCGTCGATCTTATGATTTCCTCGCCACAGCGCCACGTCGACCGTGCACAGATTCGGGTGCGCGAGGTCCCAAAGTTTGACGGAACTCAAGTTAGCCAGGTGAACAGTATGGACAATCGGCTCCGTCGTCGCGGCGGCGGCTGGTACATTTTGGGAGGATTTCTGCAGCATACGATCGCCATCGCGTAGGGCCACTTCCAATCTCAGCGGTTGCGCCGACGTCTCCAGATACTGAATGTGACAATCGACGTCCAGGCTGGGATGTTGACTGAGTACGTCTTTCGGCCTGGCGAACACGTTTTCGATAAATGTCGCTGGCACAATGCGCAAAGCGACCTCGCGATAAATGCCTCCAAAGGTCAAATAATCAATCTCGTAGCCGAAGGGAGGAATGTCTGGACGCTCGCTGGAATCGACCTCCACGGCCAGAACATTCTCACCGCTGAAGTCGAGTTGTGGCGTGAGATCGAAGGAAAATGGCGTATACCCGCCCTTGTATTCTCCGAGCCGCGTTCCATTCATCCAGACCGTGGATGCCGTCATCACTCCTTCAAAGTCGACGAAGACATGCTTGCCGCGTGCTTCCGGAGGCAGTTTGAAATGGCGCCGATAGCTCGAAACAAATTCGTAAGATTTCTCGTCAAAACCGTGCCAGGGCAGACGGACATTGGTATGGGGAACAGCGATGCGTTCATAGCCGGAGTCGTCGAAGTCTTTGCCGTGAGAACCGGCCGCGACAGCGCGGCTGAAAAGCCAATTCCGATTCATGGGAAGAACTAACCGGCCTTCGGTGCTGTCTGATTCGCGCGCAAACGCAGCGGGAACAAGGGTGGCGCCCGCGATCAAAATACCTGTTGTCTCGAGAAAGTTGCGCCGATCCATAGGTCTCCCCGGCTGTGCTGTGCTCTCTTAGGTCACGAAAATTATCTCCGATCAGGTTAAGTATGTAAACGCTTACGTCCCTGCCGTCGGCAGTCGATTCAAGATGGACCCAACCGGGCGACGGTTGACATGCCGCAGGGATACACTTATGTTTTTTGCTGCGAATGTAATCGCTTGCACCTCTGTGCTCAACGGACTGCGCCGATCAAATCGGCAAATGTTATCGGGGCTGTGGAAATGGAGTCGAAGGAGCTGAGCCGGAAATTTACCGGCATGTTCGGCGGGCAGGCTGCTATTTTCAGTGCGCCCGGCCGTGTCAATTTAATCGGGGAGCATACCGACTACAACGAGGGCCTTGTCATGCCGAGCGCCATCGGCCTTCGCACTCATGTAGCCATTTCTCCTCGCCCCGAGCGCAAACTGCGGATTCAGTCTCTGGACTTTCCCAACTCTTTCGAATTTGATTCCGATAATTTGCCTCAGCAACCTATGGGAGCGTGGTGCGACTATATTCTGGGAATCGCGCTCGCCTTACAGCAAATCGGACAGTCTCTCCCCGGGGCAAATTTGTTCGTGCAGAGCGAGATACCGATCGGTGCCGGCCTCAGTTCTTCGGCGGCCATTGAAGTAGCCAGCGCGCTGGCGCTCCTCAGTCTTAATGGCGCGATTTTGTCTTTGGAGGACATCGCCAGACTTTGCCAGCATGCCGAAAATAACTTTGTGGGGGCCCGTGTCGGCATCATGGATCAGTTTGTCTCATGTCTGGGGAAGGCGGGACATGCGCTTTTGCTGGACTGCCGTTCCCTTGAGTTCGAGTTTGTCCCTATCCCCGATCGCGTCAGGATGGTGATCTGCAATACGATGGTCAAACACCAGCATGCTGGCGGAGAGTATAACCGGCGCCGCGAGGAGTGCGAGCAAGGCGCAAGAATCCTGGCAAAGTGGTATCCAAATGTTCGCTTCCTGCGCGATATTTCGCTCGATCAACTGACCGAGCACGCGCAGGAGATTCCCGAGACGATCTACAAACGCTGCCGTCATGTGTTGGAGGAAAACGAACGCGTGCGTAATGGCGCTCGCTCTCTCCGCGCCGGCGATTTGAATGGTTTTGGACAACTGATGCGAGAATCGCACCGCAGTCTTCGGTATCTGTATGAAGTGAGTTGCCCCGAACTGGACGTCATGTTCGAGCTTGCCGAGAGTCTCCCCGGCTACTATGGTGGCCGCATGACCGGAGGTGGATTTGGCGGATCCACCCTGAATCTAGTGGAGGCAGACGATGCCAAAGCCTTTGCCGATGAAATTTCGCGCCGCTACCAACGAACGGTAGGAATTAAGCCGGCGGTCTACATCTGTTCAGCTGCCGACGGCGCGAGGGCGGAAAAATCCGCTGAGTTCTAAGTCGGCGGAATCGCTTCGCGCCCGTCGTCTCAACGCGGGCAGGGCACGGTATCTGTCTTCTAGCCCACCACTCTCAAGTCGTTTTGTGCCGGACGCGATACCTTGACCGGCGCTGTGGATTCCCGGAGCACCAATGCAGTGCCGACTCTAATCTCTTGTCCCGAACGCTGGTTGCCCTGAACCGTTTCGTACAACAAATCGAAAGCTCTTCGTCCCAGTTCGTCGCGAGATAGGCGAACCGTGGTGAGCGGTGGCTGTGTGAATTGGCTGAGTTCGATGTCGTCGAAGCCGACAACCGAGATATCTTCGGGGACCCGCAATCCAACTCGGGTGATGGCACGCAGGGCCCCGATTGCGGTTAGATCATTCGAAGTAAGCACCGCCGTTGGCGGCTTGGGGAGTGAGAGTAACTTTGTCATCGCTACCTCCCCGCCGTCGATCTTGTGGTTTCCTTCGACCACGCTGCGTTGGCGCTCAGCAACGCCACAAGCCTCGATACATTTCAAAAACGCAGACCGGCGCGTTCGCGCGGAATTCAGGGAAAGCGGACCACTGATAAATCCGATGCGATGGTGCCCCAGGGAAACGATATGCTCAACCCCCTGTCTTATGCCCTGAGAATAGTCGACCTTAATATTACTGATCAGCGGTTTCAGCTTCCCCACATCCAGAAACACAATCGGCAGCCGTCGATGGGAAAGCTCCTGAAGGAGATGACGGTCCAATTCCGAAGTCATGATGGCAACGCCGTCAACCTTGCGCTCAATCATTCGGCGTACACACCCACCCATACGCTCGGAGTTGTAGTCCGTGTTGGCGACGATGACTTCGTAGCCGCGATGAATGGCGGAAAACTCGAAACTTTTCACCAACTCCGGAAAGAATGGGTTGACGATGTCTGAGATGATCAACCCGAACATCTGGCTGCGTCCGGAAACCAGAGCCCGGGCCTGAGTATTGGGATAATAGCCAAGCTCGCGGATGGCGCGTTGCACCTTCTCGGCGGTATGTGGGCGTACGAGTTCGCTTTGATTGATCGTGCGCGACACGGTGGCGGTCGATAGCCGGGCGCGGGCGGCGACTTCCTTGATGTTCATGCTGGCTCAGATTACCACTAACATAGGCAGGAAATTGTATTCAGAACTGTCGGCCGATATTTACATTGTTTGCTGCGCGCAGGCGGAAAGCAAGCGCGGTGAAAAACGGAAAAAGGCGTTGACCGCTTCTCCATTTGGAAGAAGTCAGATTCGCGGCTACCATCTTCTATTAGACGATCATGCGGATCGGATTTTCTCAATGACCGGCGACATTGCGCGGGAGCCACCTTCGGGTGCAGGTATAGCGTCGCGATCGATAAAGAGGCCCGCTGTCTAAGAGCTCAACAACCCAGAGGTTCGAGGATGCGTTCGGGTAGCCAAAAGCGATAAACTCGTTA
>DATNKA010001162.1:0-10031 GCA_035603655.1 Candidatus Acidiferrales bacterium
AATGCGCCCGCCGATGGCATCCAGATCACCAACCTCAGCAAGAATGGCGTGCGCCTGCAGAGTTCGCAAGTCAACGGGCATATTAGCAACTGCCTTGTGACCAACTCCGGAGCCATCGGCATTCACGTTGTTGATGACAGCACCAGCGTGACGGACTGGAGTCTCCTTGATTCTTGGGTAGCGAACTCAGGCGAGTCCGCGATCTACCTGGGGGACGCTGCCGGCTGGACCGTGCGCGGTAATCACGTCTACGGCGTCCGGCAGCACGCCATCTTTGCCAATGGCTGCTGGGCTACGTCCATCGACGAGAATGACATTGAAGACTTTGGCGGCTCTGGTGGGTCCAATACCTGGTACGGAATTGTATGCACCGTGGGTGGCGGAGCGGCCTCGGTCATTAGCGGAAACAAAGTGTTCATGTTCACCAGAGAGCCGCCCTCCGGCGACTTTGTATTCATTGGAGTCCCACAGGTTAACTATGGGTCGGGCGTTATCAATGTGGTTGGCAACACGATTCTCGGAGCCAATGGCCGGTACGACACGGGCCTTTCCTACCTGCTGAACGGAGGAACTGGCCTGGAAGTGTTGTCGAGCAATAACGATGTCCGGCACGTGCATACCGCGCGATCAGTTGGAGCAGGCGTCAAACTCGTCGAAAAGTACTAAGTCAAAACCAAGGTAAGCGCTCAGATTGGCGTTCGACAACATCAGATGAAAAAAGTGTTATATCCCATCATTCTTCTCGCAGGCATGGCACGCGGTCCTGTGGCGATGCTTATGGCGCAGGCGGAGGCACAGCACCCCTTGGTTTTGAGCGACGCAGTCCTGCCGACAACATCGAAGAATCCGCTGCTCGATGCCCGCATATTCAACCCCGAGTTTTACCGGAAATTTAATCCCGATCTCGGCCTTTCGACCGATGCGGAAGCGACCAAGCAATGGACAAGCAACGGAGCAAATCACTGCCTCAGGGCCTCATTTATCTTTTACTCAACCGA
Organism: Candidatus Acidiferrales bacterium; assembly: GCA_035603655.1. Taxonomy (GTDB): domain Bacteria; phylum Acidobacteriota; class Terriglobia; order Terriglobales; family Acidobacteriaceae; genus Sulfotelmatobacter. The sequence goes on from DATNKA010001162.1 coordinate 999, forward strand.
CTATCTCAATCGCTACCCTGAGCCAGGGCTGTCGCCCGCAACGGTCGGGGCTTGTGATTATGCAATTCGACAATTTGTCACCTATGGTTTTAACCAGGGCCGGATTGGCGCATTTGATAGCTATCCGATAGTTTTCGATTTCAACTATTATGTTGATGCCGCGAATAATCCCGACTTGAACAAACTTTATAGCGATGGCACCTGGGATCAGGTGGATTTACAAATCCACTGGTTGCGCCACGGTATCGAGGAGCGCCGGGTGGCTTCGCCTTTCTTCAGTATTAAAGACTATCAGGCGCGTTACTCAGACGTCTCAGGACTCCGCCCGGAACGGGCGCTGTTTCAATATGTCACCCAGGGGCAAGCCGAGCGACGGCTGGGAAAGATCCTTTGGGCCGATCCCTCGGAGTGGAACGCGCTCGTGGGTACAACCCAAAACAGCGTAGTCACGGCAGCGCCAAATGATCTCGTCCGGAATTTCACCGCCGCTAACGGTAAGCCAACCACTGTCATCGTGAAGTCGCCAAAGTGGTTCACATCGCCTTCCGAGCCCTACCCGTCGACGGTTCACGTTTGCGATGTTCCGCCGCCCAACGGAAACAACGATTGGACGACTCTGACCACCTTCTTAACCCCTGGCGGCGTAAAAGCTGGCTGCGATGTTGTCCGGCTTGCGCCAAACAGTATCTACCATCTTGTTCTGCCCCAGAACCAACCGCCTTCGTTGAATTACGTCCTCAATCACTGGCCCTACTTGCAGATCAACAACGTTCAGGATTTTGTCTTTGATGGCAATGGGTCCACGCTGTATTTCACGGGACCAACCCATGGCATCGACATCAACAACAGCCAGCGGGTCGTGATTCAAAATCTCACTCTTGACTGGGGAAATCCCGTTGATCCCAAACCTCTCTGGCGCGGACCTCTTTTCGCTGCGATCGGCACGATTGTTCCCGACGGAACGAATTCCGCTCACATTGTTCTGGACGCAGATACGCCCATCCCTGCCGGTTTCTCCCCTTACATCTACGCTTTTAATCTGTGGGACCGGACGAAAAATGAGGTTGCCCGCGACGATTATCTCAATACCGGGCCGGGCGATCAGGGCTGTGATTATGCTTGCATCGCGAGCCATGGCCAGCAGAATCCCGCGCAGCAGTCGATGTTTATTAAAGAGGGGAGCCTTTATCCCATGGCGAATCCAAGCGGGCGGTGGGTAGCTTCGCAGTTGCGACCGTATCCTAACCTGCCCGTGCTGGTTCGCTTCCAGAAATTCTGGGGCATGGTGATCGAGGATGACTATGGATCGAGTGACATTCGAATCATCAACACCTCGGTTCTTACCTCACCCTATATGGGGATCACGGCGGGCCAAGGCGGGCGGGGACTCTCTCTGGAGAATGTAATTGAGAAGCCAAGTCAAGGTCGTCCCATTTCAACTGTTGCTGATGGAACGCACTTTACCGGAGTCGGCGGAGACATTGTCGTGGAGGGCGGCGATTTTCAGCACGAAGGCGACGATGTCATGAACATCACCGTAGCGTGGGATACCTTGACGACGGTAAACTCCACCGATTCTTTTGTGATGAGTGGCCCGGATGCCCTCCCTAATCCTGGCGACGCACTCGCTTTCTTCGACCAAGCACTGGGATATCTCGGTTCGGCCACGGTGGAATCAACGAGCCCGCCCAACTTGCCACCCTGGGGAGGGCAGCCAATTACAGTGCAGCTCAGCTCGCCATTCAGTTGGTTGAGTTCAGGCATTCACGCGGTCAACATGAATCACGCGCCGTCACGCGTCTACGTTTCAGACGTAAATATTCACGACAAGGTCGGGCGCGGCATTCTGGTTGGCGGATTTCACATGTTAATCCAGAATTCGAGATTCGAGAATATGACCGCCAGCGCAATCGCCTCGATCATATCGAGTTACTTCAATGAAAGTACGGGAGCTTCAGACATCGCCATACGTAACAATACGATCGTCGGAACTAATTCAGTAGCAAAGCTTTATCAAACCAGTGTCGATGGCACGAACTACTATCCCGCGCGCAATGCGTCGATTGCGATGTTTGCCGACATTTCTTCCACGTATAACGGGATGTGGAATGAGGTCACTGGAATCTATCCGTCGTTTCAAGATATTGAAATTTCCGGAAACACGATGCAAAGCGCAGCCGGCACAGGGATCTATCTGACCGGAACCAGAAATGTTCACATAGATAATGACCAATTTACAGGGTGCGCTGCCGTGCCCGATGCCGACCCCATCTACTCCTATTTTGGATCGGAGTCGAGATCTGCCCTGGTGTTATCGTTTGCAGATAACGTTTTGGCAACGGGCGATGTAGCCAGTGGTAATCCGATCTGCACGGCGCGAACCGATTCCGTTTCGAGCAGAAATGTGGTCGTAGGCCAGTAACATCTCTGTATAGGACACCTCCATTCATCCATTCCGAGATCAGTTATAAGCCGGCAACAAAAACGCAGGCGCGTCATCCAATAGGGAAGCCGAGTTTCAGGAGCCCGAATGATGCAGATCGGCATAGACAGCTTCGCCGCAGCTATCTCCGATCCGGCCACAGGCCTCAGGCTTAGCCCGGTCGAGCGGATGCAGCATCTGCTGGAAGAGATCGAACTCGCCGACCAAGTCGGCCTCGACGTTTTCGGTATCGGTGAACATCACCGCGCCGAATTCCTCGACTCCGCCCCGGCAGTGATCCTGGCCGCGGCTGCCGCGCGTACCAAGAATATCCGCCTCACCAGCGCCGTCACCGTTCTCAGCGCCGCTGATCCTGTCCGCGTCTTCCAGGAATTCGCGACGCTCGATCTGATTTCCCATGGGCGCGCTGAGATTGTGGCCGGGCGCGGCTCATTTGTGGAGTCCTACCCGCTCTTCGGCCTTCGCCTTGAAGACTACGACGAACTCTTTGCCGAAAAGCTCGATCTGCTCCTCGCCATCCGCGAGAACACGCACGTCAAATGGTCCGGCAAGCACCGGGCGCCGCTCACTGGCCAAGCCATCTACCCGCGTCCGCTGCAGGATCCGCTGCCCATATGGGTTGGGGTCGGTGGCACTCCCACCTCGTTCGTCCGCGCGGGCATGCTCGGGCTGCCGCTCATGGTCGCCATCATCGGGGGCGAACCTAAGCGATTCCGTCCTCTCGTCGACGCCTACCGCGAGGCCGGCCGCCGCGCCGGTCACCCCTCCGAGAGGCTATCCGTGGGACTTCACGCCATCGGCTTTCTGGCCGACACCACCCCACAGGCTGCTGACGACTTTTACCCAGGGTACGCGCACACGTTCACCGAGATCGGCAGGGAACGCGGCTGGCCGCCGACCACCCGGGCGCAGTTCGACGCCGTGCGCGGGCCTACCGGCGCACTGCTCATCGGCGACGCCGAAACTGTAGCGGAAAAAATATTGTATGACAATGAAGTCCTCGGCGGCCTCTCGCGTGTCACGTTTCAAATGGGTGTCTCTACGCTTCCACATCAGAAGATGCTGCGCGCCATCGAAATTCTAGGCGCAGGTGTCGCGCCTATCGTCCGCAAAGAACTGGCCGCGCGTCCCGCGCGAAAAGCAGATTCGAGAAAAACTAGCGGCAGTCCGGTTCCTTGAGGAGCGAAGTGACGGTGGCCCAAGGTTCGGCGATCTTCTCTTCCTCGTAGCGCCACAGCACCCAACCATGGAATTGCATCTTCTGGCCCCGCGCGGTGTCGATGAAACGCCAGATGTTCCGGCACATCAACTTGCCGCCCTCGGCAACCATCTCTTCAATGGTCACGTGCAGATCCGGCATGGATTTGTACGTGGCAATCATCATCTGTTCATCACCATTGACGCCGGTAGGTTTCCCGCCCGGTCCGTCATGTTCTTGCGGATGACCGCAGCTTTTCGCGGGTAAACGAAATCCTCGAAGTGCTCTCTGACAAATTTCTTCATCTGATCCAAGGTCAGTTTGGTTGCCACGGCGTGCTCCTGAACTAGAATGACGTTCGACCGCTGCGTGTTACCTTGGCAGCGAGAATGCTCTCGGGTGGTTCGTCCCCGTATCTTTATAGGATTCCCCGGTTTCTGCGGCGCCGGATTTGTTTTCGAAGCTTTCTGCCGGTTCACCACATCAGATCAAGCATATCCCCCCGACTTGGGAGTCGGGTGTCATGGTCGGTGTCGGGACGATGACATTGCCTGGCGTGTTCGTAATCACCCTGTGACAACTGGTAAGGAGTCTATGAGCACTTTATCGGTAACCATTTCAGAGGCGAACACTCAACGCTATGAAGCGCTACTGCGAGCGGCCAATGCTATTGGCACGTGCAGTGATTGTGACACTGCCGCCGACGTGCTGGTGAAAACGCTGCTCGAAATTGTTTCCTTTGACTACCTGGAGCTTGTCGCCTTTGAGAATGACACCAGGACAGTCGCGTGGCATCTGCTTTACGCAAATGGCGCAAGGCAGAGTTCGCCTCTGGCAGATGTGGTCGTCGAGGGTACGCCAATTGAGTGGGTACGCGACTCTCAACGAGCTCTGGTCACCGCGGACTGGAGTGAGGAAACGCGGTTTGCCAAGCACGGGGAATATCTAACCGGACTAGGTATTGCGTCCACCTGCATGCTCCCGTTAGCCAGGGGACCACGCCGACTCGGCGTACTGAGCATAGGCAGTTCGCAGCCGGACGCTTATCCCGAGGACGATGTCGGCTTCCTCTCTCTTATGGCCGACCAGATTGCGCTGGCCATCGATGCCGCCGTGAACTTCTACTTGTCGCGGCAGGCACAGGATCGGCTGAAATTGATCCTTGATCTAACAAACCAAGTCGTCGCGAACCTGAATTTTCAGGACCTGCTGCGAACGATTTCAGCGAGTGTTCGCCGGGTCATGCGGTGTGACGCCGCGGCTATCATGCTACCCGAGCCAGACGGTGTGCATTTGCGGGTGCATGCTCTCGACTTCCCGGATCGCAAGGGATTTTTTACAGAAGACATTTTGATTCCTATCGAGGACTCGATGCCCGGCGAAACGTTCCGCAGCGGCAAGCCCTGGATTGTGAACCGGCTTGACCCCGCCGAAGTTTCCCCGGAGATGTACGCCAAAGCGGCTGGGGAGGGTATGAATTCATTTTGCGACGTAGCTCTCATCAGCCGGGATCGCTCGCTTGGCGTGCTCGCCCTGGCGAGCCGCGAAGAGAATGCGTTCGATGGCGAGGAGGCGGCATTTCTGGCTCAGGTCGCACAGCAGGTCGCGATCGGTCTGGAGAACGCGCTGGCGTACGGTGAAATCGCCGATCTCAAAGACAAGCTGGCGCAGCAAAAACTGTACTTGGAAGACGAAATCCGTGGTGAGATGGACTTTGAGGGAATCGTAGGACAGAGCTCAGCTTTGCGCCATGTTTTGAATCTCGTGGAAACCGTGGCTCCGAGCGACTCAACCGTCTTGCTTCTGGGCGAAACCGGCACGGGAAAGGAATTGATTGCGCGCGCTATCCATGAACGCAGCCGGCGGAAGGAGCGCACCTTCGTAAAGCTGAACTGCGCCGCGATTCCGACCGGACTGCTTGAGAGTGAGCTTTTTGGACATGAACGAGGAGCCTTCACAGGCGCGATTGCGCAGAAGATTGGTCGCCTCGAACTGGCCGATCAGGGCTCGCTCTTCCTGGACGAGGTTGGGGACATTCCCATCGAAATCCAGCCCAAATTGCTGCGAGCTCTGCAGGAACGTGAGTTCGAAAGGCTGGGCAGCAACAGAACCAAGAAGGTCGATGTGCGGCTGGTAGCGGCGACCAACCGCGACCTCGAAAAAATGATGGAGAATCGCGAATTCCGTAGCGATTTATACTATCGTCTGAACGTTTTTCCGATTCGCATCCCGCCTTTGCGCGAACGCCCGGAGGATATTCCGCTGCTGGTCCGCTACTTCACCCAGAAGTACGGCCTGCTATTGGACAAGCAGATCGAATCTGTTCCCGCTGCGGCCATGAGGAAGCTCTCGAGTTGGCATTGGCCGGGAAATATTCGCGAGCTGGAAAACTTCATCGAGCGTTCGGTGATCCTTACACACGGCACAGCGCTGCAGGCTCCGATCGCCGAGCTGGGTAACAATAGCCGGAACGTTCCGATGGTGGGCACGCGCGAAGCCAATGAACGCAGCGAGATCGTCCGCATTTTGAAAATGACCAACGGACGAGTGGCAGGCCCTGAAGGGGCTGCGGAGCGTATGGGCCTCAAGCGCACGACCCTGATCGCGCGCATGAAGAAGCTCGGCATCGACGCGCGAAGAGTGTTATGAAGTTCGACAAATGTCAAAGTTCCAGCCTCAGCAGGGGCGAAGCGCGTGCACACCCTTTACCGTTTCATTGAGTTCTGTGAGTTAAGCCTTCTCCGATCTTGGCCCTTGTCTTGCTAAGGTCTTGGTGTGATCGAATTATTTGCATTAGCGAGCGTGTGCGGCGCGGCAGTTTTCTTTATGCTGGTATTTCTTCGCGCTCTTCTGAGAGAGGCGATAAGGCCTCATGTTCACTTGAGCGAACGACGCGAGAGAATCAGTGCAACTCCGGTTAAGAGGGAGCATGATTCCAGGCAGTTAGACCGGGCAGCGTAATCGCGCATACTCTGAAACCAATCCAGTTCGATTCGGCAGCCTCACGTCAACCGCACTGGTCATATCGACCAGTGCACGTTCCCCCCCTGTTTCCGCTACTTCTATCGTGTTTCTCCGATATTGCTAGGCGCTGGATGTTTTTCCCCAACTCTACAAGTGTCAACGGTGCTTTTGACATTCCTTGACACAATGCTCCAACAATTCCGCTCCCATCAATCCTTTCAGCACTTTGCGGGCTCGCGACTTTGGCATGCGCGTTGCCCTTACACGAATAGTCTCGAGATCCCAATATGTTCAAGATTTCAATCGTCGACACCCCATCTCAACGCAAGCTAGTGGTGGAAGGTAGGCTCAGCGAACCCTGGGTCGGTGAGCTTTCCACGGCCTGGAGAAATGCGCGCCGCGACTTAGATGGACGCAGACTGGTGATCGATTTGAGCAGCCTTACCGTCATCAGCCGTGAGGGGGAAGACGCAATTTTCGATCTGATGAAACAGGGCGCAAAGTTTTGCTGCGCCGGCATTCTGAATCGACACGTTCTGAAGCGACTTGCCCGGAGTGCCGATGCAAGCCGCGACCGCATTCAAAAAAAATCGCTGAAAACATCAGAAAACAGTTTTGCTTGTCGAATTCCACGCAGCGAAAACGACTATTAAGTGAAAGCCGGAGGTGAATATGCCAGAAGCAAAGCCCATCGCAAGACCCACACCGTACGCAAGCAGCGCCGATTTCTGCCGAATCTTTGACGAAGACATGAACGACCTCTACCTGCTCTCGTTTCTGCTAACCGCCGATCGTGAGAAAGCTGAGCAGTGCTTTGTCTCCGGTCTGGAGGACGCAGTGGAAGGCAATCCGGTTTTCAAGGAATGGGCGCGCTCATGGGCTCGGCGGGTGATCATCCAAAATGCCGTCAGGGCAATCACCCCGCGGCCGGTAGAGCGTCGTGGCAGTTCGCGTTCCACTTCAGTCGACGACCATGACCAAGCGCTGCCACCCCAGCAGCAGGTGGAGATTGCCGGAGTTCTTGAACTCGAACCCTTTGATCGGTTTGTCTACGTGATGACGGTTCTGGAACGGTACTCCGATCATGAGTGTTCTCTTCTATTGAGCTGCGCGCGGCGCGAGGTGCTCGCCGCGCGGACTCGCGCCTTGCAGCAACTTGGAAGCGCGATGGAATTACATTACAAGCTATTGCCAAATGCCAAGTCACAGAGTTCTGTACTGCGGGAGCGGTCCAGTTCTGTATTTGAGTTGCTCGTTGCTCCGCATTTGGTGACCTCGGCCTAAATTGGACACCCTTTTCAGATGAGGAAGTATATGAACAAGAAGGTGAGGACTACTTTGAATCTCCGACATGGATGGCTAGCCGTTCCTGCGGCACTGCTGGCGACCGCGGGTTGCAGCCGAAGCAATGTTCAAGCGGCGCCGGCTATGCCTGCGCCGCTGGTGACTGTGGTCAAGGCCACCGCGCAGGACGTCCCGAAGTATCTGGATGAAATCGGCAGAAACGCGGCCTTCGAGTCGGTTACGGTCACTCCCCAGGTGGGCGGACGCATCGTCGAACGACATTTTCAAGACGGCGAGAACCTGAAGAAAGGGCAGTTGCTGTTTGTGGTTGACCCTCGTCCCTTCAAGGCGCAACTCGACTCGGCGCAAGCGAGCCTCGCGCAAGCGAAGGCGGCACTTGATCTCGCCAAGATTCAATTCACCCGCGATGAGGAAGTCATAGGAGAAAGAGCTATTTCGAAGCAGGACTACGACACCAAGAAGAATACTGTGGATGTGGACCAGGCACTCGTCGAAGCCGCGCAAGCAGCCCTCGAAACCGCGAAGCTTAACTTCGAATACTGCTACATCCATTCTCCGATCGACGGTAGGGCCGGGGCGCGCTTGGTGGATGTAGGAAACGTGGTGCAGGCCAATGCCACATCGCTCCTCTCGGTCCAGCGGCTCGACCCGATCTATGCGAATTTTACGGTCACCGAGAGTGATCTTCCGGAAGTTCAACGACAAATGTCGCGCGGCCTGCTGAGAGCGGCAGTCCGGATCCCCTCGGACTTGGAGAGTGCGGCCAAGGCCGGCCGCGTCGAGTTTCTCGATAACTCGGTGCAGAACGGCAGTGGCACGGTCAATTTGCGGGCCACGATGAGCAACCCGGATCACCACTTTTGGCCCGGCCAATTCGTAGACGTAAAACTCGTTCTGAACACGGAAAAGGCAGCAGTGCTGATTCCGAATCAAGCGGCACAGATCAGTCAGCAGGGGCCGTTCGTCTACGTAGTGAAATCGGACGATACCGCGGAACTCCGGCCGGTGAAGTTGGGGCAGCGCGAGGGCGATGACGTGGTGATCACGGAAGGAGTCGCTGCGAATGAACGCGTCGTGCTCGCCGGCCAAATGCTGGTTCGACCCGGAGGCAAAGTGCGTATCG
>DATNKA010001163.1:0-7951 GCA_035603655.1 Candidatus Acidiferrales bacterium
GAGTCCAAGCGTCGTGCCCACGCGGCATCCAGGTTTTTCAAGGACTGCTGCAGAGCTTGCGACGGTGCCTCATTCAGCCAGTCCGTCTCTTTGTCCTGCTTCCAGTCGACCAGCACAGCACACAGATCCGCGTAGCTGGCAGGGGCCCCTGTGAGTTCGAACCACTCCTTCTGCAAGGCCAGTGCACGATTGAAGACAAAACGACACGCACCGGCGAAACGACGCATTTGATGGCGCTGCTTTCGCTCCGGCCTCAATTCAAACCGATAAGCCTGCAGACGAACCTGGGGCCGCCTTTATTCGCTTTCTGTTCGCCACATGCCGCAAGTCTAACTCAACTCGACTCTGGCTTCAATAGTCAATTTTTGGAGATTCAATTTTTGAGATGTCCTGAAGGCATCGAGTATTCACGTCATCGCGCTGTCCATCCCCGGCATCAATGCCGAGGCTTTTCGCGCTGGTTTGGTAAGCGCTTGCCAGATGACATTGTCGAGCGGATGCATGCTGCTTGGCTTTCTGATTTGAGTGGTCGGACAACCGCGCGGACACAATAATTGACGGAGTCGCCGGGAGGCTATCCGAAGCTTGCGCGCAAACGCAAAATCGTTCTTATTCTTTCAAATCGACATGCTGGACATCCTCAATAGTATGTTCCAGGAAACGCTGTCCCAGCCGGCGAAACTTCTCCACCGAGTCGGTGGCAAAGAACTTAATACGCGGCAGCGCGCGCCTTTCCTCCTGAATTTCAACGGGAGCTAGCAGTTCTTGCAGTCGCGCAGCGACCTCCCTCGCCGTCGATTCCGCCGAGTCCACTATGCTTACGTGCGACGGCGCTACGCGATGCAGCAGCGGCTTCAGCAAAGGATAATGAGTACAGCCCAGCACCAAGGCATCTGCATCATGGAAGCCGTCGGCAAACGCCTCCGCTAAATAAATCCGCGCCACTTCCTCAGTCACTGGATGCTCTACCCATCCTTCCTCCACCAAAGGCACCAGCAGCGGACAAGCCTTTTCCCGCGCCCTTAGGCCAACCGCCTCAAGCGCCTTCCGGTAAGCATGGCTGCTGACTGTAGCCTCTGTACCGATCACGACTACCTTCCGATTCCTGCTGACCCCAGCCGCAGCCTTCGCACCAGGCTCAACCACCCCTACGACCGGCACGTGCGCCGCCGCAATGATGCGGTCCAGTGCCAGGGCGGTTGCGGTATTGCAAGCGATCACCAACACCTCCGCTCCATGCGCTTCCAGATAGTGGGCCGCCTCAACCGCATAGCGCGCCACGGTTTCCACCGACTTCGATCCATACGGGAGGCGCGCGGTGTCGCCAAAATAGAGGTAGTCAGCGTCAGGGATGACTTCAAGTAAAACTTTAAGAACGGTCAACCCGCCGAAGCCGGAATCAAATACACCGATTGTGGGACGCCGCGTCGTCATGCTTTGTGAAGGCTACCCCGATGATAGCAGTGGCCAACCGTAGTCCCGATGACTAGCAATGTTCCTCGCCCGAGCCTGTCGAACGGAGCCTGTGTGGAACAAGCTCGTGTGGAACCGACACTCTTGTCCGTTGCTTTTGACTCTTCGATTTCGATCTTGTCCTGGAGTTCGATTTTGCCAGACACCTCATCCGCAGCCGCACGAGTGAAAGGTAAATGTCAGAGCAAACACACGGTTGACAGATTGAATCGAATCGGCGGTCAGCCTGACTTGGCCGCTTAATCAGCAAAGTTTCCTTCGCTTGGGGGGGAATCGACGGTCTGTCAGCGACAGACTTCCCAGAAGCCGACTGGTGGGGTGGTCCAAATCCCAACCCTTCGCCGGTACTTTTCAGGCGGAAAAGAGTCAAGCGACGACCGGGAGACCCAGTTCGCGACTCGCGAGTTCGACAGGCAAGTACTTCGTCGAAGCTGGGTTCTCTGTACTTCCGCCCTCAGCTCGTGCGATGAAGAAGTCCTGCGCGCTAAAGCGATTGCCGTTGTGAGGTTTGGCGGCGCTCTCCTGGTAAAAGCGTGTGTAAGTCCCGTCCGGGCGGAGGATCCGCGCCTTTCTCGCGTCCTTCAGATAGGTCTGGAGAATCTCACCAAACACGCGCTCACGCAGAACTGGGTTCTTGACGGGAAACATAATCTCGACCCGCTCGTATAAGTTTCGCGGCATCCAATCGGCGCTGCCCAGATAAATGTCGGGCTCGCCGCCATTCTCGAAATAAAAAATGCGGCTGTGCTCGAGGAATCTTCCTACGATGCTACGCACCCGAATCCTGTGGCTGAGGCCTCTCACGCTGGGGCGCAACGCGCAGGCGCCACGAATAATGAGATCAATCTCGACCCCAGCTCGCGAAGCCCGGTAGAGCGCCTCGATGACGGACTGGTCCAGCAATGCATTCACTTTGGCGATGATCCGGGCCGGCCGCTTGCGCCGGGCGTGGTTGGTCTCGCGATCGATTAGTTCGATGCATTTCCGGGCTAGATCGACCGGCGCGACAAAGAGCGGTTTGTAGTTCTCCTGCTCCGAGCGGGCGGTAAGAAAGTTGAAAACTGCGTGCGCTGCGGAAGTCATTTCCGGTTCGCAGCTCAGCAGGCTCAGGTCGGAATAAAAGTGCGCCGTGGAGGGGTTATAGTTGCCCGTCCCGAGGTGGGCGTATTGCCGTATCTCTCCATCGGAGTCCTGCCGGGTGAGCAAAGCCAGCTTGCAATGGGTTTTCAAACCTACGAGCCCATGAAATACCTGGACGCCCGCCTCCTCCAGCGACCGCGCCCAGCGAATATTGGAAGCCTCATCAAAGCGAGCCTTTAACTCGACCACTACGGTTACTTCCTTATTCTGAGCGGCCTCCACGAGGGCGCCCACAATCGGAGAGTTTTCGTTGGTCCGGTAGAGCGTTTGCTTGATGGAGAGCACCTGCGGATCTCGCGCGGCCGACTCGATAAAACCTACAACCGCGTCGTACGAATCGTAGGGGTGATGAAGCAGGATGTCTTGTTTTCGGATTTGCTCGAAGATGTTCGATACTTTCGGCGCAAAGGTCATGCTCTTAGCCGTGAAAGGCTGAAATTTCAAGTCATTCCTGGGAGTCTGTTCCGCGAGGGAGAACACGCGCGAAAGGTTAACCGGGCCCGAAGTCTTGAACACCTGCCACGGTTGCAAACTAAATTGCCGCGACAGTGGTTCGACGATCTCCGTGGCCGCGGAGACCTCAATTTCCAGCCGAACCACGTCGCCTCGGCGCCGGCTGTGCAACTGCGTATCCACCAGCTCGAGCAGACTGCGCGATTCTTCTTCGTGGAGATACAGATTGCTGTTCCGAGTGGCGCGAAACGCGCCCGAGGAGATGACGTCGTATCCTTTGTAGAGATTGCGAGTGTGAGTCTCGATCAGGTCATGCAAAAAGATGTAATCGATGTTGTCTCGCTTGCTGGGAACCCTAACCAGACGAGCGATTTTCCGGGGGACTGTAACCACGCCCAGGTAGATTGTGCCTGCCTTTGAACGATGGCGTAGATGGAACCCCACGCACAAGGCTTTGTTAATTACGTGAGGAAACGGGTGCGAAGGATCGATGGTGACAGGAGTGAGAAGGGGATCAACCTGCCGCACAAAAAAGAGGTCCATCGCATCTCTGCAGGCACGATCGAGGTGCGCCACCGGCAAAATGCGGATACCCTCGCGGACCAGTTCCGGCACGAGCTTCTGGTTCCAACACTCGTATTGGCTGGTCACGAAGGCATGCAGATCACGGGCGAGGCGCTGCAACTGCTCTTCGGGTGAAAGTCCGTCAGGACCGGCAAGTTGATTTCCGTGTTCCGCCTGTTGCAGCAATCCGGCTACGCGCACTTCAATGAATTCGTCCAGATTGCTGGCGGTGATGGCCAGAAACTTAACTCTCTCGAGCAACGGATTGCCCTCGTCCTGAGCCTCCTCGAGCACACGCCGATTGAAGGCCAGCCAGGATTCGTGGCGATTGAAATAGTTGCGGGGATCATCCAGGCGGATTCGCGATGTGGGCAAGGGACTCCTCCCCAATGGCAGCCATCGTACCGGGAGACTGTGAATAGATTGTTACAGCTTGCAATCCACTTCTCTTACGGAAAAAGTAGTGATAGCTTCTCGGTGACCGCCCAACAGACTGAAACCTTTTCAGCGAGTCGAGTACCATCCTTGAAGTTTCTGGGATCGGTAAAAACTATGGAAGCCAACGAATACGACCTAGTAGTGATTGGGAGCGGGCCAGCGGGCCAGAAGGCGGCGATCTGCGCCGCTAAATTGCGCAAGAAGGTCGCAATCATCGACCGCAAGAGGACGATTGGCGGCGTCTGTGTGCACACCGGAACCATCCCCAGCAAAACCTTGCGTGAAGCTGTGCTCTATCTGAGTGGCTTCCGGCAGCGCAGCTTCTACGGCCGCAGTTACGTCCTCAAAGATCGCATCGCCATGTCCGACCTGGTGTTTCGGGCACAGGCTGTGATGGCGCGTGAGATCGAAGTCATCAAGGCGCAGCTTCGCCGCAACCAGGTGACGACGTTTGAGGGTAACGCCCGTTTCCTGGACCCGCACACCATCGAGGTCAAGACCGAAGAGGGATCGCAGCTTCTGCGGGGGCATCACATTCTGATTGCCTGTGGCACGCGTCCAGCGCACAGCGCGGATATTCCGATAGACGGAAAGCGCATTTTCGATTCCGACGAGGTGCATTGTCTGGAGGAGGTCCCGCGAGACCTCTTGGTTGTCGGCGCGGGCATTATCGGGATCGAGTTCGCGTCCATGTTCGCCGCCCTGGGAGTGAAGGTCACGCTGCTGGATCAGCGGCCGATCCTCATGGACTTCGTGGACCGCGAGATTGTGGAGAGCCTGTGTTTTCAGCTGCGCCAACTGGGAACCGTTTTTCGTCTGGGTGAGAAAGTGGTTTCGGTGGGATACGATGCGGAGCGGGACCGAGTTTTCGCCAAACTGGAGAGCGGAAAAAAAGTGCATGGGCAAGGTCTTCTCTACACCGTTGGGCGCCAAGCCAATAGCGATCAATTGAACATTGAAGCCGCGGGATTGAAGTCAGACAGCCGGGGCAAGATGGTGGTCAACGAGCATTTTCAAACCGGCGTTGACCATATCTATGCCGCCGGAGACGTCATCGGTTTTCCGGCGCTCGCGAGCACGTCAATGGAGCAAGGCCGCCTCGCCAGTTGCCACATGTTTGGAACACCGGGGAAAATGATTTCCACCCTCATTCCTTATGGCATCTATACCATCCCCGAAATCTCCATGGTGGGGCATACCGAAGAACAACTCACGCAGGGAAAGATTCCCTATGAAGTCGGCCTGGCGCGCTATGCCGAATTGGCAAAGGGCCAGATGCTGGGGGATGAACAGGGCTTATTGAAACTTCTCTTCGACCCTGAGAATCTTAAGCTGCTGGGAGTGCACGTGATTGGCGACCGGGCGGCCGAAATTGTGCACATCGGCCAGGCCGTGCTCACCATGGAAGGCACTCTGGAATACTTCCGTGATACGGTTTTCAATTACCCGACACTCGCTGAGGCCTATAAAGTTGCGGCCCTCGATGGACTGAACAAGCTTTAACTTTCCGACGAACGTTCCTACGACGAACGAGCGTGGATCCTGAGCAGCTCGGCCGAATGTTGAAAATCATGTTGGACGAACAGGAATTTCTGTCGCCCACCGCATCCGCGCGCTGTCTCTCCATCCCCGCGATCATCTGTTCACCATCTCCTTTGACGGCAGGGAGCGCCGCGTCGACTATGAACCCGGCGAATCGTTAATTAACCGGCATGTTGGGGGGCAATTCGAATTCAGGGGCAAGCCTGAAGCCTGCCCCCTGCCACGGAGCTCCGCCCCGCCCATTGTTCTTGGCTGCGAAACCCTTTCCTTGATCTCCGGACTATGCGAAGACAGCTATCCGTTATGGTTCACTATCGTTGTCCCAACATTTCCTCCTGGGTCAATCTCGGCGTGCCATAGGCGTCGGGATGGAGATAGCGGCCGCGCTCCTTCTCGGGTTTGCGAGCCTCCACCACGAGGGGATGCGCCGTGGAATAAGCATCATGGCGTACGCCGGTCACTTGCCAGGAGACCTTCATACCCGGAGCGCCACCGGCGATGGTGAACTGGTGATGAGCGACTTCCTGAGCGATGTGCAGGTTCGGGGCCGGGGCGCCGATGGCTGTGAGCTGGTAGCGAGCGTCGGCGTTAAGGGCCTCAAACCATTTTGGTAGTGAAACCACTGCCTCGCCACTATTATCCAGGATCGCGTTTCCAGTGTAGATATTCATCATTTCCGAAGACTCGACCGATGTATGGGAGAGGTATTTGTTCTTGGGATCGAGGGGGTGATCAATTTTGAAATTCTTCGCTGCGGCTGTAAGGGTGCCGTTCAGGGTGAGGTTACCAAAAAAATCGAAGACCGCCACCTGATCGGAAAGACTCTGCTGCAAGATGACATGATCGTCAGCGTCGTCGTAGTACCATCCCCATTGTGGAAAAGCGGGGCTGTGCGCCCACATCATGCGGTTGCCGAAATTGCAGCAATCCGCGGCGTTTATCAGGAGAGAAGGTTGGAGATTCGAAGTGTGATCGTCGGTAAACTGGATCGAGCCGGTCTCCGTCTGACCGGCGCCGACGCTAAAGGCCCCGCCCACTGCAACGCCCCCGTCGAAGGTGCCCGTACCGCTCGTGCCGAAGCTTCCGTTCACGCTCAAGTTTCCGCTAATAGTTCCCGTCCCCGCAAGGAGTGAGGTGAAAGAACCGGCACCACCCGCGATTGTCCCGGTCGCGCTGAGGTTACCAGTGACGCTCTGACTCCCGCTGAAGGCGTTGCCGCCGGCGAGCTTAGCGAAGGAGCCGGGCGCAAAGCCACCCAGGAGGCTGGCATTCAGGTTCGGTACTTGCGTCGTTGACGTGACAGACAGCGGCGCCGTCCCCGTAGCTACAGTAGAAATCAGCCGCTTGGCGGTGAAGATGCCCGCATTGCTGAGAGACACGCCGGTCTCCGCCGGAACTGCGGTCCCAGGAGCATACAGCAGGTTCAGTTTTCCGGAGGGCGCTGAAGTGTCGTTTCCCACTGGCTCGGTCTGCCAGCGGAAATGTTGAATCACGGCGGTTGCAGTACTCTTGTCGAAAGCTGAGCCTAGTAGATCCAGGGGCTGCGAGTTGAACCCCTTCGTTGAGGTGGCGGTGCCGGAAGCGGGCAAGTTTAGAGTGCTTCCGATCGTAACGTTCGTTGTGGTTTGAAACATCCTGGAATTGCCTAGTGTCGTGCTGTTGGTCCAGATGGGAATGGAATTGGTCGTGCCGGTGCCTGTGAGCGCTGGTGAAATTGTTGTTTGCGGCGCTTGCTGGGCGAGAACCAACGGCATACCGCCCAGGGCGAGGAGTACAACACAAAGCCAAACGTTGATGCGAGTCACAATTACACCTCCTCCTGATTTTCTAAGTGAGCTGGGTTATCGGAACTGGGGCCCGTAAGACCCAGGCCTTTGCGCTTCAGTTTTTTCCTCCGCCTGGGAGTTGTATGTCCCTCGATCTAAATAGCGGAGAGTTTGCGATCGGTTAGACACTGCTTTCCGTTGTGCTCATTGCCGAGGGGCCCTAGGGAAACGAAGTCGGATCGTCGGGAAAGGGTTCAAAAGGGTTTCGAAAGCCTCCCCCCAATGAGGTTTCCGAAACTTAGCGCCGGATGCTACCACCACGTGAACAGGATGTCCACTTTTTTATCCGACACTTTTTATCGGACACTTTTATCCGACACCTTCTTATCCGCCTAGTGTCAACCGACATTAGAAATGTCCCCTAATCTGGCGGCCTCCACAGGAGGCCAGATTGGGAAGGGCGGCGATGAGCGGTAAGGAGTTGTGGCGGGCATGTTGGCGCGGGTAGAAAGCGGTGAGCTGAAGTTGGTCAAAGCAGCTGTGATGATGGGAGTGAGTTATCGACAGAGTAAGCG
>DATNKA010001164.1:0-3622 GCA_035603655.1 Candidatus Acidiferrales bacterium
TCCCCACAGCACCGCGATCATGGGTAAGGCAATGCTCGGCCGCCAGCGGTGCGAGAGCTTGGTCAGCGTCAGCACACCAGCGAAGGCCCCCGCTCCGAAGCCGGTCCACAGCAGCCCGTAGCCGTCTGCGTGGGCATGTAATGTCTGGACGCTGTAGACGGGCAGGGCCGCCTCCAACGGGCCGTAGGAGAAGAAGAACACTAGCGAGAGGAGCGTGAGCGCGGGCACATAGCGCAGGCTGAACAGCGCGCCGTAGCCGAGCCAGCGATTGGCTGCCGCATGCTGTGCGATACACGGTTCGCGAGTGATCGTGGGTAAGGTCAGCACGAGCAGGCCCATCAGCAAGAAGCTGGCGGCATCGATGAACAGCGCCCAGGGACCGCCCAACCTGGTGATGGCGAAGCCTGCTGCCGCTGGGCCGGCCAAATAGGAAAATTGCAGGCTGGTCGCGGTGAGCGCATTGGCGCGATCGAGGGCAGCGTCGTCCACCAGGTGCGGCACAAACGCCCGTACCCCCGCCGTGGTTGCTGGCGAGAGCGCGCCGGCGAGCGACGCCAGCACGCAGACGTGCCAGAGCCGCAATGATCCCAGGGCGTAGAGCGAGGGAATCGCCGCGATGAGTGCCGCTCGGGCGAGGTTGTCGAAGCCCATCACCAGCCGCGGCTGGTAGCGATCCAGCAGTCGCCCGAGGATCGCCCCGGTGACGACGCCAGGGAGGTCGAAGCAGAGGATGACGAGGCCCACCGGCGCACCAGAGCCGGTCAACTGCAGCACAAACCAGAGCAAGGCGATCGTGGTGAACTGGTCCCCGAGATAGGAGATGCTCAGCCCCAGCCAAAGCCGCCGGAACGCGGGATCGCGCCATGGAGCGCCCACAGCAGTCGTTCCATCACTTCTTACTTTTATGTACCTTCGCACGAGTAACCGCAGGTGCTTTCCTCTTCAATTTGATCTGATTGTAATCAACCGCGGCACGGATAAGATCTCTTAGAGCACGCTCATTTATCTTGTCGCCCTCGAAAAGATCGATCGCTCGCCACGCGTTGCCTCCGAGGCCCGCGTTGAAGAGCTTGTCAGGATCTGGGAGCCGCGCTCCCTGGGAAAAGGTAAGCTTGACTTGTCTTTGTGGGCGTTGCCGACCGCGATTATTCCGTCGCGCGACCACACCGGGCTTCCCATCCACTTCCATTCCTCGATGATCTCCCGGTCGGCCGTAAGGATGATTTTGCGGATGCTGGCGAGCGTCTTGCCACGCCAGTCTGTGAGTCCTGCGATCAGCTGGTCAATACGTTCCGATGGATTCATTGGATCTCTTTGCCTCCGTTATTCTTGTCCCGTTTTCATGCGAGTCGTCTTAATTGCCGCAGCGTCTGGCTAGGCCGGTCGCTTCGAAAGAAGTCGTCGAACGACATGGCCTTTCCACATCCACAATCCCGAAAGAACAAGCACAGGAACGAAGACAAACCGGGTGGCGGGGGCATAGTTTGGAATTTGGTCAAACGGGCTATAAATGTAACCGAGTATCGGAATGCTAAAGACGAGGTGAATCCAGCGAAAAACCAAACGTATCGTAACTTTGGGGGTGGTCCTGGCGCCGACGAAGGCCGGCTTCTGCAGAGTCGATTCCACGGGGTTCTTCCTCCTTTTCGTTATTGTTGATTGATCCGCGCGGTCGAAGTAGCGTTCGAAAGCATCTATGTGAGCGGACCAGAACCGACGGAGCGGCAACTCGTTCGTACCACGAGGCCAGTTCTGGTAACCGGAGCTCCGGGAGTTGTCTCGATCCTTCCCGATAATTCTTTTGCGATCCACTCGATTCACAACTTTTGAGCCGCCTGTGGCGGCCAGTTGGGCGTTTCAATCCCTAACTGCTTGGCGTACTCCGCGTTCAATCGTTGCCAGCCGAACTTCATCGCCTCGGGGCCGACAATGCGTCCGATGGGAGTTCCATCGAGAAGGTGATCCAGAACATCGAAACAAATGTGCCATCCGGCAGCGCCCATTGCGATGAAGCGGTGACCGATGTTGGTCCACAGGGTCAGCCGCGTACCGCCACCAAAGGCTTCGAGCTCCCACTGCATATCGAAGCCACCCCACTTGTACGCGAGCAGCTTGGGAGCGTCGGCTCGCGTCACTGTTGTTTCGGAAACCCGCGGCGTGGGCGCTCCCACGGTGGTGAGATTCACCGTGTTTCCAAGCGTACCCAGGCTGCCATCGGCTTCAAAGGGAGCCCACTCGCGCAGATGCGCCGGGTCGGTAAGCGCCTGCCAGACTTTTTCCGGCGGGTGGCGTAGCTCTCTGACGAGAATGAGCGTCCACTTCTCTCCGTCCTTTCGTACCTGCGCCTCGCTCGCCGGGCCCGGTGTGTACTGCTCGCGAACGGTCATCTTCTTTTCCTTATCCCTAGCGTGAATAGCGCGCCAGTTGGGTGAACTGAATCAAGTTCCCGCAGGTGTCGTTCAGCACCGCAATGGTCGAGCCGGTCACGTCGGTGGGCGGCATCGTGAACTCGGCGCCGCGGGCCTTGATCCGCTCGTAGTCGCCCTTGACGTCGTCGGTGTTGAACATGGCAGCGGGCTGGCGCTGCTGAAATATCGCCTGCTGATACGCTTTGGCTGCGGGGTTGTTGTTCAGCGCCAGCTGCAACTCAGTGCCGTCCGGGTCCTCAGGCGAGGCCACGGTCAGCCAGCGAAATGGGCCGTTGCTGAAATCGGTTTTCTTGGCAAAGCCCAGGACCTCGGTGTAGAAGCGCAGGGCCTTGTCCTGGTCATCCACGTATACGCTAGTCAGTTTGATTTTCATTCGTTTTCTCCTATGTCACGCTCGCGGTTTGGGCCGCGTCGTCTTGTCCTTAGTCTTCCTTTTCGTTGGTGTTGATTGCTCCATGCGGTCGAGGTGGCGTTCAAGAGCATCCAGATGAGCGGACCAGAACCGGCGGAACCGAGCCAGCCAGGCATCCAGCTCCTCAAATGGTTCAGGCTTCAGCCGGTAGAGACGGCGCTGCGCATCCACCGTGGATTCCACGAAACCGGCCTCGCGCAGCACGCGCAGGTGCTTTGACACGGTGGGCTGCGACATACGAAGCTGGCGCTCGATCTCTCCCACCGACTGCTGAGACGAGACCAGGAGACTCAGTATCGCGCGGCGGTTCGGCTCCGCGATGATTTCGAAAACAGATTCCATACGCTTTATATACTCCATATAGCATATACGTGTCAAGGTATATTTAAGCAGGAGTCTGTGGCGCCGGTTCGCTTGGCGCTGGTTTCGACGTCGGTGCCCAAACGGGGCGGTGCTTTCGGCGACGACGGTCCCAAGCCCTGATAATTTTCACCTTGGCGTAGGACGTAAGCTCCTAAAATTCACGACAAACGAATGTGATCGAGATCAAAATAGCCCATCATCGCGCCATCGGTCGAAGGGAAGAAGAAAATGTCAGCAAAGCTTTCGTGCTCATTCCTCGAACCTTTTACGCCATGATCGGCGGACTCATTCTGCAGTGGCTCCTCGGTTACAACTTCAGCGCGGCCGTTTGGGTCGGGTACATTGCGCTGTTCGGAATCGCAGTTGAGACGGGCGTCATCATGGTCGGGTACCTGCCTGCCTGAAGCCTTGATCATCG
>DATNKA010001165.1:0-8341 GCA_035603655.1 Candidatus Acidiferrales bacterium
CGACCGTCAATATTCCGGACCCAGCAGGCGATATCGTCAGTCGCGCCATCCCAAACGTTGGCTACCGGATTTCTGTAAGTGGCGAGCCGAGTCTGTCCGGGGGGGAATTGTTCGAGCGCCCCCAACGAGAGCCATGACTCGTAGCCGGGCTTGCGTGCGCGAACCACCGGTGACAGCACATACCTGACGATTGGCACTGCCAGAATGGCGGCGACGATACCGTTGAGAAACAAGCCAAGGTTCACCAGCGCCGCTCGTCTGGAAATTCCGTTCTCTGTACTCATCGAGATTCTCCACCGGCCGGACCTACCGAAGCGGTCCGATACGGCTGACCCGGGAACTTTGGCCTTTGACTCGAGAGCCAGGCCACTACGTCAGAAATGTCCTGCGGCGACATAGGTCGACCTGCTACCTCGCTGCGCCAGTCCGGCGCGCCCAACTCTGGGCGGCCGGCAATCACAATCGTGCGCAGTTGCTGATCAGTTGTCAGAGCAAGGTAGGAGCCGTCCACAATCGAACTGGCCTTGCTTCCTCCGCGGCCGGCGACTCCATGACACGAAGAGCAGTAGGTTCGATAGGCATCGGCGCCGCGCTGCGAATCGCCCGGAGCCGGCGCTGCATAAGGCGGCAGAGTCTGATTGCCAAGGGCGCCGGGCTTCGCCCATGATCGGATCCCACTCACAATCACGTCGATCTGCTTGTCAGTGAGCGCTCCACCCGAACTCTGCGCAGAGGCAGGCATTGGGGTGCCTGGCACCCCGTTTGTCGCAGCGTGACGAATCACAGTGTCATCGGCAATAGCGAGAAACACGGGATTGGCCAACGCCATAGCTGCTCCGCCCCTGCCTTCCACGCCGTGGCAGCCTGAGCAGTTCTGGCGATAGAGCGAACTAAAGTCCACAATTTGATCAGGAGGAACAACCGCTGAGTTTTGCGCAGGGCGGCCAGATGAACTGCTGCACGCAACACACACTGCAACGGCGAGCAGTGCGAGCATGGAGCCGGTGATTTGACGGTTCATCACCGGAGCTTTCCTCCATGCTTGTCATCCTCATCGATGCGTGCGAGTACTTCAAGCCCCGCGCGAACGGCAAAGGGAAGATGCTGCCGCGTTGGTACCCGTTCCTGTCGTGAGACCACCATGCCAGCGACAATCCCAAACCCAACCTGCGAAAGAGCGAACCACAACCAGTCGATCCGCTGATTAAGGATCGGATCGATAAGTTCGACAAAGCTGTGGACTAAGCCTGACCAAACAATAGGTGCGACTAAGCCGCCCAGAAGAATCGGGTGCCTCAGAAGCATCGGCAGTGTTGCGCCGTAGAGAAGTCCAACGCTTAGGGAAACGAGCAAGTGGAGGGCGCTCGCTATGAGCAGCGAATCCCACTGAAACGCGCCGATCTGCGCAAACGGGTGCCTGCCGGGAACAAATCCCGCAGCGAGAACATTAATTGCATACCACATGCCGCGCCCGCTAATGATTCCATACATAACTGCCAAAACCGCCATGGCGACGGCTCCCGCCATTCCACCCTTTACTCCCGCTCTGATTGGGTAGACCTCCAACGGCAATCGCGCTCGGTGCAGTTCTTTTGTCATCCACTCGACTGCCGCTACTCGTGGACGATTGGTGCTGACTTGCAAAGCGGTCTCGATCGCGGAGACGGATTCATGCTTCTCATGCGGCAAAACGTCGCGGAACCACCCGACGCCTCCGCTGATTGCCAGGATCGCTCCAAGCAGACCCACCGATGGACTTGTGACGAAACCAGCAAAAACCAAAGTCAAGCCAAAGGCCAGAATGATCGGCCATGCTGTAGGGGCGGGCATTTCGATCATTTTCGTCAGGCTGTCGGTCCGGGCGAATGTGTCCCTGTTTATTTTGTTTTCCATTTCAGCGTCCAATCAGGTAAACAACGGTGAAGACCACGACCCAAACTGCGTCCACGAAGTGCCAATAAAGAGACAGGACGTCGATGCGCTCGGCTTGTTCTTGCTTTACCGCACCGAAGGTGGTGAAAGCCATTACGGAGCTCAGCGCTAGCAGGCCGACAATTACGTGAAAGCCGTGCAGCCCGACTAGCGAGTAATAGGTGGTTCCGAACAAATTGGTGGTGATCGTCAATCCGTCCTTGTAAATCAGACGGTGCCATTCTGAAGCGGTTCCGTAGAGGAAGATCGCGCCGAGGATGATCGTCAACAACCACCACGCTCCAAAACTTCGCACCTTACCCCCACGAAGGCTCTTGGCTGCGAGGTGAATCGTCAGACTGCTCGAAAGCAAACAGATCGTGTAAAGAATCGGGGGTGAGAGAACTTCCGACGGCATGGGTCCGGAGAGACTCTTGCCGATATAAAAGAGATAAGCGACGACAAAGATAGTAAAGATCGCAGACTCGGCGCCAATCAGAGCGAACATTCCGACTTGTCCGCGTGCGGGAAGCTTCCACTCGAGTTCTGGTGGTAGTGTCGTGGATGTCGCACACATCACGCTTGCTCCTTTATTCGTACTTCCAGTCCGGATCGTCGGGATGCTTCAAATCCCAGAGTGGACGCCGGCTCCGGACGCTTGGGATAGTGTAGAAGTTGTATACGGGCGGCGGCGAGTTGGTGGACCACTCGAGAGTCCACGCATCCCACGGATCATTTCCGGCAGGTTCGCCGCCGAAGTAAGACCAAATTAGATTCCCCAGGAAAACCAGGATTCCTGCGGCCTGGAAGAAAACACCGATGGTCACGACGAGGTTCCACGTGTCCCAACCCCGTCCCGGTTCATAGGTGTAGATCCTTCGCGGCATGCCCAGTAATCCTGGGATATGCATGAAGTCGAAGGTGAGGTGAAAGCCGATAATGAAAAGCCAGAAATGCAGTTTGCCGAGCGGCTCGCTGTAGATCTTTCCGGACATCTTCGGGAACCAGTAGTAAAAGGCACCGAAAAGACAGAAGAGGATGCCACCGACGATTACGTAGTGAAAATGCGCAACCACGAAATACGAACTCCCCAACTGCCAGTCGAAGGGAGCCGCAGCCTGCATTACCCCCGTGAGACCAGCGATCAAGAACTGGAAAAGAAAAGCGATACAGAACAGCATCGGAGTCTTGAACTCAATCTTTCCGCCCCACATGGTTGCTAGCCAGTTGAAGATCTTGATGCCGGTCGGAACAGCGATGGCCATGGTCGAGATCACGAAAAAGGTATTGGCAGCTGAACTCATGCCCACGGTAAACATGTGATGCGCCCATACGCTCATGCTGATGAACCCGATCGCGATCGTGGCCCCAACCATCACCGGGTAACCGAAGATCGGCTTGCGGGAAAATACCGGAATGATTTCTGAGGCGAAAGCGAAGGCCGGCAAAACAAGGACATAGACCTCGGGGTGCCCGAAAACCCAAAAGAAATGCATCCAGACCACTGCCGAACCCCCGGCTTGGGTGTCAAAGAAATGTCCGCCAAGGTAGCGATCGACCATCAGCATGATCTGCGCCGCCGTTAGCGGGCTGACGGCCAGAATCACCAAGCCGGCCATTATGAGGTTGAGCCAGGCGAACAACGGCATTTTGGCCAGCGTCATTCCAGGGCAGCGCATGCAGAGGACGGTAGCAATGATGTTGATTGCCGTTCCGATGCTGCCAAAGCCTGAAACCAGCAGCGCCAGCGTCCAGAAGTCCGTGCTATGGCCAACTGAAAACGTCTGCGAAGTCAGCGGCGCGTAGGCGAACCACCCAACGTCGGGAGCGTTACCCGCTCCATACAATCCGTTGGCGCCCACCAGACTGAAATAGAGAAGCAGGCCCCCGAAAGCGGTCATCCAGAAACTGAACGCATTCAGCCGCGGAAAGGCCATGTCCCGCGCACCTATCATGAGCGGGATAAGGTAGTTGGCGAATCCGAACAGGACCGGCATGACCACGAAGAAGATCATCGTGGTTCCGTGCATGGTGAACATCCGGTTGAAAACTTGTGGCGAAACAAAATCGTTGTGGGGACGAATCAACTGAATGCGCATGACCGTCGCCTCGATCCCGCCGATCACGAGAAAAATCAGGGCGTAGACAATGTACAGAATGCCCAATCGCTTGTGATCCACCGTGGTTACCCATTCGTGGAGGTGATCGACAAATGAAGGAGACGCCGCGGCCCTATTCGGCCAGGCAACAGACTCAGTCGACATGGAAACTTCTCCTCATGACGTTAACGAAGCGTCTCCAGGTAAGCGGTGAGGGCGTCCAGCTCCGGACCGCTCAACTGCATCGCTGGCATCAGGGAGCCAGGTTTGATGCTGGCAGGATTTAGAATCCATTGCCGGAGGTTCTCTGGTGTGTTCTTCGCCGCGCCGGCTGCAATCGTGTCTCGGCTCATCAGATGCGTGAGGTCCGGGCCGAAACGGCCATTGGCCACGGTTCCCGCGACCGTGTGACAGTTGATGCAAGCCGTCATTTCGAATATTCGTTGGCCCTGAGAAACGGCATTACCGACTGTTGCCGTTTGGCGTTGCTCCTGAATCCAGCGATCAAACTCATCCTGCGACTGAACGTAGACGCGCAGCAACATCTTGGCGTGCTGCGTCCCGCAATACTGGGCGCACTGACCCAGATACACACCCGTGTCATGGGGATCAATCCACATACTGTTCGGGTGGTTCGGAATCAGATCGGTCTTGCCTGCCAGACGCGGTACCCAGAAGCTGTGATCCGTATCCGCGGACAACAGCTGAATAAACGTCGGGGTTGGATGATTGTCATCGCTAACCGGCACATGCAGTTCGTTCGCGGTTACGACTCCGAGAGCGGGATAGCGATACTCCCACCAGAACTGATGGCCAATGGCTACAACCTCGATCGCATTGTCGGGTCGCACGGTCTTCTGCACGCTGGCAATCACTCGCGCGGTCGCCATAAACAGCGCCACAACAATGAGGACTGGGATGACGGTCCAAGCGAGCTCTACCTGATTGCTGCCGTACACTTGGGGAGGCTCACTCCCATCGTCATTTTTTTCGTTTTTAAACTTAACGACAGCGTAGAGAAGCAAAGCGAAAACGACTAGAAAAATAGCGCCTGTTACCGCGAGTACAAATAGAGACAGTCCAAAGATTGACCTTGCCGGGGTCGATGCGGGAGCGAAGATGTTTGTCGGGCTCAGGGGCTGCGCGGTGTCTGCAAAAGCTGCCGCCGCACTGCAGATCCAAACGACAACCTTCGACATCCGTACTCCCCAGTTAAATGAGCCCCGTGATCGCAATGTGTCTCCTTAATTCGGCTTGAGTGACAGCGAACCGAATCTCCTCGGGTCAGGACTTATGCCTTGGAGTCCGGGAATCCAGTGTCGAAATCATCGCCTGAGCTGCTGGCGGGATAGCGACCTTGCCGGACAGAACGATCTGTCTCGCTGTTACTTCCCGTCCGTAAAGTTTGTGATTGGCGCCATTATCGGGGCGAATGGTTGATCCCTCTAGTGACACGCCTACAAACGCGCCGCGGGCACGGGAATAACTCAAGATGTCCGCACGTAAGGTAGCGTCCGATTCTGCTGAAGCACTACGGCCGACCGGGCCTGCCGCAACCGAAGCGTCGGCTCCGAGTTTCACTTTGCTGGCGAGAATTCCGCGCGCACCCCGCTCATTCATTATCAGCAGTACGAAGTCGGTTGCCTCGCCGCCTATCTGGAGACCAAAGCTGCCGCCCTCAAGCGCCATCATCGTGGGCGCTCCCCACGATCCTCTAAAGTCTTCCCCTCTGCGGCAGGACATCGCGCCGCGACCGTAGCTTCCACCAACAATGAATGCAGCCTTCAAAACGGACGGAAAGACAACCACACAATCGGCCTTGTCGAGCAAGTCGTGGAGGATGTCATCGGGAACATCGAAAATCTCCTTCAGCACCGTGCCGCTGGTCGTTAAACGATCTTCATCTTTTTCCTGATCAGCTGCAGACGCTGATGAGGAAAGAATGGGCGGCATTACGAGCAACATGCTCAGCAGATAAGGAATGGCTTTCTTCATAACGCTTCTCCTCGGCGATTTCGAACGACCAGATAAGACTCCGCTATGGCTTTCGCTACTACCGAAGCCGGCTTGAGCGAGCTACAGGCCCTGCCCGAGGCTCTTGTTCACCAGAACTTTAATATCCACGTGTCGATTGAGCTCACGGTCATAAGGGTCTTTGTTGCTGACAGCCGGATGGGTAGCCCCATATCCGACTGGCACGAGAATGCGGCGAAGTGGGATGTCCTTCGACTCCCGGAGGTACTGTGCAACGACTGCCGCTCGTTCTTCGCTGAGCTTTTGATCTGCCTCCTTGCTTAAGGTGTTGGAAGTGTAGCCCGCGACTTCGATGAGGTAGCCATCGAGAGACTTCGCAATATCAGCGAGATTGTCGAGATCCTTCTTGGCCTTTTCGTCCAGCACAGTTGAATCCCAGACAAAGAAGACGTCAACCTGGAACTCGTTCTTGTAGTCATCCAACTCCGACACGCGCTTATTCAGCATTGATGCGCCAACGGCGTCCGCGATACCGATAGCGCCTGCAGTTTGTGCCGCTGCATCAGCCTGATTAGCTGAGACCACTGCCTGATCTGCTGAGGATTGCGCCTGTGCCGCAGCAGCAACGCCTTGCTGGGCCGCAGTGGCGGCGTCTTTCGCCTCGTTCTTGTTCGTGATGACCTCTTGCTGTTCAGCCATTTCAACCGCGAATTCATCGGGACTGAAAGATATCTTTTCAGCGTTGAGTCGACCCTTTGCATCGCCTCTGCCTTCAGCTTCTATCGTTAAGCCCGGCACCATCGCGGTGACATCCATCTCGGTTCGACGATAGAACGGCAGCCGACCTTGCTTGCGTTCAATCTTGGTGTCGTCACTGATGTTCACGACAACGAACTGACCGGACTTCCTGTCTTTGATCTGAATCATGTCGCCACTGCGGGACACAATCAAACCGGTGACTTTGACTTTGGCACCTTCGGGGATGCCAGAAGTATCCGCCGAAGCCGCATAGAGCAGTGTTCCAAATAGGACGACAGAGATTACGCAGCACAGACCACGGTCACTCCACTTCATAATTTTGAGTTTCATTGGACTTTCTCCCTGTTTCTCATCTCCTGGACTGGCCCCCTTACGCTCGACGCGGCCGCGTGCGGTTATACTCGGCGTTTCGTGTTATGCCGTAGGACATGCAAAGCGATTGCCAAATTGCGGTGGAGAGAGATATACGCGGCGGAGGTCGCTGGATTCCGCGTTGGGATGCCGATCATGTCCCGACAGCAATGTCCAACTCTTCGGACAGTGCCGCTGGTCCCGTGATGGGATGTACACGACCTTGTCGTGCAATGCGCGTTGAATCCTCGCCTCAGTGCAAAGATGTAAATGCCGGGGCCGCTTCTCTTTATCACTCGTTAGCCACCGAATCGCAACGCCGTGCACATAGGTCCAGACAAGGTCCACATTGGGCGAACGGCGCATGAACCGTTTGAGCTTCGCGCGCGCCCTTGCCAACCGGGCTTTCACTGTCCCGGTCGGTACTCCCAGAATGTGTGCTGCTTCGCGTATCGTCAGCCCATCCAGGTCACGCAACTGGAATGCCTTGCGCAAGCAAGGAGAAAGCTGCTCAACAAATTGCATGAGATACCTGCGCAGTTCGGACTCTTGACACTCGACTTCGGGGCTTGGACGATCGTCAGCCAATCCTTCCAACAAGCAAAGGTCAGACTCCTCCCTGAATTGCTCATCGAGCGATAGGAGACTTTGGCGCGACCTCCGGCGCAATTGCATCCGCGCACAATTCATAACAATCGTGGTTAACCACGTCGACATCTGCGCTTGCCCCTTGAATTGGTCCAGGTGCTTATGAGCCGACAAGAGTGCATCCTGAACCGCATCTTCAGCGTCGGCCGCATTGTTCAACTGTCGATAAGCCGTTCTGTAAAAGGACGGTCGACAGCGCGAGAAAACGTCCTGCATCTCTCGCGTGTCTTTCCCTCGAATGCGGACTTCGAGGTTCTGTTCGCCTTCGACGTATGCTTCTGTCCCTTGCATTGGTTTGGTGCCTCCGCTCCCGAGAGCAATATGCACGACGGTTTCCAAATCAGCTGCGGGGAATGCTTTCGACGCGTAGGTCAAGTGGTTGTTGGAGATGGCTTATAAAAGCCAAATGGCGCATTTCACGAACGACACATCCTTACATTTTGACAGCCTTTGGTTTTCAATCCGGGCTCAGCAGGGCCCAACGCTTCGTAGGAGCGAGAGGTTGGGCTTTGGTTTGGTGTGTGTCGGGCCGCAGACGCAAGTGAGCACGACCCGCCTTCGCAGTGGAATGAAACATCTGGGGTGGGACTGCGAAGGCG
>DATNKA010001166.1:0-3184 GCA_035603655.1 Candidatus Acidiferrales bacterium
TGTGGGGCATGAGCGGCTGGAGCGGCTCCGATGACCAGCAATCGCTTGATTCCCTGCAACTCGCCGTTGACTCGGGCTGCAATTTCTTCGACACCGCATGGGCGTACGGCGAAGGTAAGAGCGATGGCCTGCTCGGCGAAACCATGGCACGCAACAAAAAACGTCTCTATGCCGCCTCGAAAATTCCTCCGGCCAACGACAAATGGCCCGCGCTCCCCGGATATAACTATCACGACGTATTTTCCACCGATCACGTCATCAAATATGCGGATCAAATCCGCAAGAAACTTCGGGTCGACTCTATCGACCTGCTCCAGTTCCATGTCTGGGACGACAGTTGGACGGAGGATCCCGAATTTCGCTCTACGGTGGAAAAACTGAAAGACGGCGGCTGGGTCCGCCAGTTCGGCCTCAGCTTGAATCGCTGGGAACCGGAGAACGGCGTCAAGGCCTTGCGTACGGGATTAGTCGATGTTGTGCAGGTGATCTACAACATTTTCGATCAGGCGCCGGAAGACAAGCTGCTGCCGCTCTGCCAGGAACTCAACGTCGGCGTGATCGCTCGCGTGCCGCTCGACGAGGGCAGCCTGGGAGGCAAGATGACGCTTGCAACCCGCTTCCCAAAATCCGATTGGCGCTCCGGCTACTTCGGACCGGAGAATCTCGCCAATACGATTCAACGTGTCGACCAGCTCAAGAAAATTCTGCCCGAGGGCATGACTCTCTCAGAAATGTCCCTGCGTTTCATTCTGTCGCATCCAGCGGTGAGCACAACCATCGTGGGTATGCGCAGCCCGGAACATGTACGCGAGAATGTCGCTGCCAGCGACGCCGGCCCACTCGATTCCGCCCTGCTCGCCGAATTGAAAAAGCACCGCTGGGACCGTACCCCGCAACCCTGGTCGGATTAATTTTATTGCCTCCGCGAAGACAAAATTCGGCTTAGGTTCTCTGGTAGTGGCAGTGACTGTCCTATCTCGCTTCTAGCGAAGAACACGAAAAGGAATTCGTGCGGGGGCGCCGTCGCCACAGGGTTCGCGATGTTGCTCGCAGGCCCGCTCCACGCTCAGAACTCTCGCGGCACTCTGCGCGGTACCGTGCAGGATGGGGGATGCCTGCTCGGCGAGTTGTTCGGCCACGTGAACGGCGTATGCGACCCGCTGCATCCCTTGGCACCCGGAGACAACGGCCCCTCGGGCGAAGACGTCACTCACCGTTTCGTTCTCGCTGGCTCCCTCCGTGCCTCGATGTAGGGTGTTCCTCGTACCTCAGACGTCCCTTCGAAGTTGGCGGGCGTTGGCAGATTGTGCCGTTTGCTGAGCTCTTTAGTCCTTCAACAGCAACAGTGCGCTGCTGCCGGTCCCGTCTGCCGAAGCGCAACTGGGAAACGTCTTAAATGTTTGCACCGATGCGGCTTGCACTTCCACGCAGCCCATCACCAGCATCAACCAATTACGCCTGCCCGGCCGCGGGTTGGGAGATTTCTTTGGTCCGGGCACAACGGTCGGCATCCCTTCGCCGCCAGTTAGGCTTGCGCGTCAACTTTTAGGAGGCCGTCCTGGGCGGCGCCACTCTGTTGGTGACGCCCGCTCGCCGCCGCCGATAACAACCTCCCTCCGCGTGCTGGCTGGCATCTGACGCAACGGCTGCTTTCCCGAGCTGTTATGGAGGCTTCGATGTTTCGCCGCTGCTTCGGCGAACGACGGAATGTTGTCAGGCATGCGTTTTGCGAGCGAGACTGCGCTCATTGCTCGCGATCAAGTCCTCACTTCGTCTTAGGATTATCCTCGCCACAGCCAGCGCGTACTTCATTCTTGTCAACTGTCCGCACTTCATTACTGTTGACATCCACATTCACATCTTCGTAACTCACCACGGTGGAGCCATGTGGAACCACGACGGCTCCATTCTTCGGAACGGTCATCCCCACGTTCGCCAGCACCGATAGACTCGTTTCCAGCGCGTGCATTTCCTTTAGGGTTTCCTTCGTCTGTCCCAGCGCCTTGGTGTAGTCCTTCATTTCCAAGTAGCCACTCATGAGCTGCAAATGGCTCGTCATTCTGTTAACCGACTGCTTCACTGCATTCAGCATGTCCGGCCTCCTAATCCTCGTTCTCCCCGATTCGGCGAGTTTTGGTACCGATCAACCCACAGTGGGAGGATCACAGTGCAAGACTGCCTTTTAGTTGACGATCGTTTAAGACGCTTCGCAACGCGACTGCCTTAGCGCCGTGCCACGACTCCGCAGTTGTTCGGCAGGGGCTTGAGTACCGATCCTAGGCCGTGGTGCTCGCGGGAATGAACCTGCATCGCTCGTGCGGCTTGGGTACGCTGACTGCCAACGCTCTTATCGAACCCATCGATGCGCTCAACGTGGGAGCAGTCGTGACAGACTAGAACGATGCCATCCGGGTCTTTGCTGATTGTATACATGCGTCGAGACTACTCCTTCCGTTTCCACAAGATGTGCAATATCGAACAGATGGGACTGGCAAATGGTTCCCTACAATGCATCGCGGCTGTGGCGAGCGGCGCGGACGACGAATCGATGAGGGTAACTTTCCACGTCGCAATTTAGGAATTCAGGCTGCATCAGGCTGACGGTGGGGAGTTGGAACGGGTACGTGTCCAGTCACATCCACGGCGGTCACGATGTCGGCGATGCATCCGTTGAAGAGTACTTCGCAGCGCGTGACCTCCACGTCGATCAAGCTGCCATCCTTCTTTTTGTGTTTCCGGAATTGCTTTACTGGGTTAAGTACTCGTTTCTGCAATACTTCTCTTAATAAAGAGGGAATGTCTTCGGTAGGACGAATGTCCAGAATGGTCATCGAGAGAAACTCCTTTCGCGAGTAGCCGTAATGACGTACTGCGGCATCGTTGACGGCAGAGAAAACGAGAGTGCTGATATCGAACACCCACATGGGAGTCGCATTATGGTCGAAGTCAAAGCGATTCAAGGTGTCTGAATTCGAGTCATAAGGTGTGACTGTATTCGGAGAGGGAGCATCATTCGACAGGCACTCGAAGGCGCACAAATGCGATTCGAACTGTTTCGCAATTAGGTCGAAATGCGCCCCGGAGGGGAAGGCAAACCGCAAATGGCACCCTCGGCACACCACAAAACGGCCCGAGGTCGACATCAGAATCGCGATAAGGTGAGGAGGGGGAGGGGGTGTAGATA
>DATNKA010001167.1:0-3363 GCA_035603655.1 Candidatus Acidiferrales bacterium
ACTCGTCGATTCAGGAAAGCTCAAACCGGTTGTCGAAACCGTCTTGCCGCTATCGGAAGCACGACGAGCTCACGAACTAAGTCAGACTGGGCACACACGCGGCAAGATCGTGCTGCGAGTCGACTAATTAGCAGCAGGGCACCAGAGCAAATGTGGAGTCGTATCGATACCGGAAATAGTTTGAGGTTCCACGGAAGCGTTACTTAGAGCCCTTGAGCCCACGCTCAAGAAGAGGGGAACACAATGATCCTTAATAGAACGAAGACATCGCGTCAGACTGATTCGCAATTAACCTATCAGGGCAATCATGAGAATGTCGATGGTTCGCGCCGCAACATCCTCATCGGCGGTGCAGCCATTGTAGCAACCATGGGGCTACCAACACCCGCACTTGCCGTTCATTCAGAAGCTGCGAACGCTCCTGCCTCCCACAAGAATAATCAAGGAGAAGGTCACGTGAATACGGCTACTACAAAAGATGGTACAAAGATCTATTTCAAGGACTGGGGCACCGGACAGCCGGTAGTGTTCTCACATGGCTGGCCGTTGACCGCGGATGCGTGGGACGCTCAGATGTTGTTCCTGGGTCAAAACGGTTACCGCGTTATTGCACATGACCGACGTGGGCATGGCCGCTCAAGCCAGCCGTGGAACGGTAACGACATGAACACGTACGCCGACGACTTGGCTGAACTCATCGAGAACCTCGATCTCAAGAACGCGGTTCTGGTAGGTCATTCAACGGGAGGCGGCGAAGTTGCCCGCTATATTGGCCGACATGGTAGCAAGCGGGCAGCGAAGGCTGTGCTGATCGGAGCCGTGACGCCCCTGATGCTAAAAACAGCCGCGAATCCCGGCGGTTTGCCGATGGATGCGTTCGACAGCATCCGCGCGGGAGTGCTCGCCGATCGTTCCCAGTTTTTCAAAGATCTTACCCTGCCGTTTTACGGAGCCAATCGGCCGGGCGCGAAGGTGTCGCAAGGGGTGCGGGACTCGTTCTGGCTTCAGGGGATGCAGGTGTCGATCAAGGGTGCCTATGACTGCATCAGAGCGTTCTCAGAGACCGACTTCACCGAGGATCTCGCAAAAATGGACGTACCGACACTGATCCTTCACGGCGACGACGATCAGATCGTGCCGTTCAGGGACTCTGCGCTTCTTGCGGCAAAGATCGTAAAGGGATCCACGCTCAAAATCATTCCGGGCGCGCCGCACGGCATGTGCACAACCCTGGCGGACCAGGTCAACGAGGATCTGCTTGCATTCATCAAGCAGTAGGGATCAACCAACGGCAAGACCAAACAGATAGAGAGGATTTCGATGTCAATCCTGCTATTCGCATTTCTCATAGGCGTCATTGCCGGCCTTCGAGCGATCATGGCTCCGACGGTAGTCAGCTGGGCCGCGGGTCTAGGCTGGCTGCAGCTGGAAGGCAGTGGGTTGACTTTTCTAATCCACCCTGCAACACGGTACATTCTGAGCGTGCTTGCCCTGGCCGAACTGGTCAACGACAAGCTGCCAAAGACCCCCAGCCGGAAGGTGCCGCCACAATTTATTGCTCGCATAGTTACGGGAGCGTTTTCGGGGGCAGCACTTGGTGCTTCGCGGCAGGCTTTGATCGGCGGCCTGATTGCCGGCGCGGTTGGGGCGGTCGTAGGAACCCTGGTCGGCTCTGAATTCCGTATGAGGATGGTCAAGTTGACCGGCGGAAAAGACCTTCCCATCGCTCTCCTTGAAGACGCGATTGCCCTCCTCGGGGGCCTTTTGATCGTTTCTCATCTCTGATGGTCGCCCCTATGCCTATTCGCTTCGACGCAATTGTGATTGGGGCCGGTCAGGCGGGTCCATCGCTGGCGGCACGGTTGACTGCAGCGGGACGCACTGTGGCCCTGGTTGAACGCAAGCTGTTCGGCGGCACCTGCGTAAATACGGGATGTACTCCAACGAAGACTATGGTGGCGAGCGCATATGCGGCCCATCAGGCGCGACGTTCGGCGTTTTATGGCGTGACACTAGACGGGCCTGTTTCCGTTGATATCAAGGCCGTGAAGGCCCGACAGGAGGCGATCTCCGGCAAGTCGCGAGCGAATGTGGAAGGCTGGCTGCGCGGCATGCAGAACTGCACGGTGTATCACGGGCATGCCCAGTTCGAGTCTGCCCATGAGGTACGTG
Organism: Candidatus Acidiferrales bacterium; assembly: GCA_035603655.1. GTDB lineage: Bacteria > Acidobacteriota > Terriglobia > Terriglobales > Acidobacteriaceae > Sulfotelmatobacter. The sequence continues at coordinate 2,173 of DATNKA010001167.1, forward strand.
TGGGTGCCGAACTGCTGACTGCAGAGCAGGTCTTTCTGAACGTGGGTGGCCGCGCGGCAATTCCCGATCTACCGGGTATCCATCAGGTGAAGTATCTGACGAATACGAGCCTGCTCCAACTGGAAGTACTGCCGCGGCATCTGGTCATCGTGGGCGGCAGCTACGTGGGCGTTGAGTTCGGACAAATGTTCCGTCGCTTTGGGAGTGATGTCACGATTGTCGAGAGAGAGACTCGTCTGGTGCCGCATGAAGATGAGGACGTTTCCGCCGCGGTGAAGGATATCCTCGAAAAGGAAGGTATTCACATACGGCTGCGTGCCGAGTGCATCAATTTTGAGCCTCGCGGCGAAGATGTCGCGGTTGGTGTGAACTGCCAATCGGACGAAACCACTGTCGTCGGTTCGGACGTGCTGCTGGCGCTGGGCAAGCGACCGAATACGGACGATCTGGGGCTGGAACGGGCAGGCGTCGAAGTGGACGCGCACGGCTACATTGTCGTGGACGATCAGCTGCGCACTCGTGCGCCGGGCATCTGGGCAATGGGCGACTGCAACGGTAAAGGCGCTTTCACGCACACGGCATATAACGACTTTGAAATTGTGGCGGCAAACCTGCTGGATAATGATCCTCGCCGCGTGAGCGACCGGCTGCCGGCGTATGCACTGTACATGGATCCGCCTCTTGGCCGGGTTGGCCTTACGGAAGAGGCGGTGCGTAGATCCGGCAAGCCCGCCCTGATCGGTAGGCGACCGATGACGAAGGTGTCGCGTGCCCTCGAAAAGGGCGAGACTGAAGGCTTTATGAAGGTGCTGGTCGACGCCGGTACCAAGCAGATCCTCGGCGCGGCGATTCTGGGGACAGGCGGCGACGAGGCAATCCACTGCATTCTGGACATCATGTACGCACGAGCAGCTTTCACCACCATTCAGCGCGCGGTGCATATCCATCCAACGGTATCCGAGCTGATCCCGACGATGCTGGGCGATCTGAAGCCTTTGAGTTGAGCACGCGGAGTGTCGAGTCCTTGGGCTCTTGCTACTTCTGCTACTTCTTTGAACCGCGGCTCCTAAGACTTATGGGTTGTCACCTATCATCGACAAGTGTCGAGATTGATACACCCCTGTTCCTCAACTCACCGTCCTTGCTTGGTGAGCCCAGAACCGTTCGCGCAGAATTCTCTTCAATACCTTG
>DATNKA010001168.1:0-15197 GCA_035603655.1 Candidatus Acidiferrales bacterium
CATCTCCCCGCGGCTGGCGCCGAGCAGGTCGCGGCCTTCGAATCGAACGCTGCCGCCCGTAGGCTCAACCAGCCGCAGGATGAGGCGCCCGAGCGTACTTTTTCCCGAGCCGGATTCGCCCACCAGTCCGAGAGTTTCTCCCTCGTGAATGTCGAGCGAGACATCGTCGACCGCACGAACGTCGTTACGGCCTCGAGGCTTTCCCCCGAGCGGAGACGCGCCTTGCGAATAAACTTTGGTGAGATTTCGGATTTCGACCAACGCCATCATCTTTATCTTTATCTCTAATCTTTAATCTCTAATCTCTGTTCCAAATTCCACAATATGAAATGATGTCCTTATCCTGCCGCGATCATCGGCACGGCCGCCAGCGCTGCCAATAGTCCCACAAACCTCCAGCGGGTTAAATGCTCTTTCAGGAATATGCGGGCGAGAAGCACAGTTACGGCGGGATAGAGTGACGAGATGACCACCGCTTCATCCAACCGCCCCGTCTGACTCGCCCGAACGAACAGTATCGTTCCGATCGAGTCGACGCAGCCCGTGAGTAAGCCCCAACGCACGCCTGCAGCCGTGATGTCGCTGAATTCTCTTTGCATCAGAACGATGAGGCCCGTGATGAGCAGGCCCCCGGTTCGAGTGAAGGTCGCGATCCAGAAGGCGGACCCGTCGCTGGCCTGGCGGACGCACAAATAGAATACGGCGAACCCGGTTCCGGCGAGCAGGGCAAGCCCGATCCCCTCAGGAGTGTTGCCGTCCTCGGCGCGCGTGATCAGCCAGAGCCCGATCGCGGCCAGAAAAAATCCGATAACCGGAATTTTCCCCGGTGCGCCTTCCGTGAACATCGAAAAAATGGTGGGTATCGCCGCGCTGAACACCGCCGCCACCGGGGCGGTCAATCCCATCCTTCCCGAGGCGAGTGCGCGATAGAAGATTGCGAGGGACGCTCCGCCTGAGGCGCCACCGGCGAGCACCCAGAGCACGCTCCGTAGCGAAGGAAATGCAGCATGAGTGGTCGAGGCCAGCGTCCCGACCAGAAGCAGTCCGCCAATGTTTACCACCGTGCTGAACAAGAACGCATTGGCGCGCCGCGTGGCGTAGCCCCCAAGAAAATCACTGGTTCCCCACGTCACCACGGCGGCCAAACCGTAAACAGCAGTGGCGAATTGGGGAGTGGCAGACATGTTCGACGAGAGTAACATGCGCTATACGGAAGTTTTTGAGCCTGAGACCTCCTGGATTAGGGCGGATAAATGCGATACGCTGGTACAAGTTCATGGAGAATGATTGTGAATCGCTTCCCGGTAGCCGCTATCCTGTGTGTCGGTTTAAGTCTGAACGCCCTGGCGCAAACCGCTGCCGACGCTCCCGCCTCAAAAGAAGATGTTGAAAGATACTTTCAGGCTGTTCATTCCCACGACATGATGCGGAAAATGCTGGACGCCATGTCCAAACCGATCCATCAGATGGCGCACGAGCAGTGTGCAAAAGACCAAGATAAGCTTCCCGCGGATTGCGAAGCGCGGCTGAACAAGTTTATGGACAATCTGACGAAGCAAATACCCTACGATGAAATGATGCAGGCCACGGTGCCCGCCTACCAGAAACATTTCACCAAGGGCGACATGGACGCACTGGTCGCGTTCTATTCTGCGCCGACGGGGCAAAAGTTATTGCAAGAATTACCCTCAGTCACGGCAGAAAGCATGGAGTCCATGATGCCGATCATGCGCAAGAGCATTGACCGCATGACGCAGAGCGTCGAGCAAGAGGTTGCCCAGATGCGAAAGGAGTCCTCTAACAAAGCGCCAGATGCTCCCGCGGCACAAAACTGACAGGGCGCCTTCCTGCCAGTCGCTCTAACTGCAACTCGCGACTGGGCGGCAAGAAGCGCTTTTCCGCGTGTTAGAATTTCCCCAGGCAGTTTCCCTACGAGAGCCCGGGTTTTAAGAGAAAAGCCTCAAGAGACTACGCTTGATCGAACTGGCACCATCGATTCTTTCGGCTGACTTTTCCCGTCTTGGCGAACAAGTGCGCGCTGCCGGCGAAGGCGGCGCCAGTGTCGTCCACGTGGACATTATGGACGGGCATTTCGTCCCTAATCTCACGATCGGTCCGCCGGTGGTCAAGTCGCTGCGCAAGGTCACGAAGCTGCCGCTCGATTGTCACTTGATGATCGAAAATACGGACGAATTTATTCCCGCATTCGCGGAGGCTGGGGCGGATTGGATTTCGGTGCATCAGGAGGCCTGCCGGCATTTGAATCGCACGCTGCATCTCATCAGGAGCCATAATTGTCTGGCGGGAGTGGTGATCAATCCGGCTACTCCGGTGGATTTCCTGGCCGAAGTGCTCGATATTGTGGACTATGTACTGGTGATGTCTGTGAATCCGGGTTTCGGAAGCCAGAAGTTTATTCCCGCGGCTCTGCACAAAATTCGCCAATTAGCCGAGATTCGCGGCCAACGCGGCTTGGCCTACCGCATCGAAGTAGATGGTGGGGTGGCGCTCGACACGGTGGCGGACGTGGTCCGGGCGGGTGCGGAAATTCTGGTGGCGGGCAACGCCGTGTTTGGCAGCGGCGATCCGACAAAGAATGCGGAAGCATTGCTGAAGGCTGCGACCGAAGCGATGCTGTTGAAAGTCTAGGACTTTGAATTGTTCGAAAATCGGCCGGGAAGTGCCGCCCCGGTCTTCGCGGATTCGGGTTTCAAACCCGTGAGGCTCGGTTGCTGGCAACCTGCATGACTGCGGAGCCCGTCCTCGTGATCGACACGCAGAAAATTTTCAGTCGAGGTCTTATGTCACGTCGAGTTTCTCTCATCGCACTGTTGGCTACGCTTCTTATGATCACGGCCGCTTGCACCAATAAGAAGGCGGTTAATCCGCTGGCCAACGTGGGCTCGAAGCAGCCGGACAAAGTCTTGTTCGACAAAGCCATGGAGGCGATGAAGCACAACCGCTTCGATGTGGCGCGCATGACGCTGCAGACTTTGATCAATACTTATCCCGACTCGGAGTTCATCGCGCGTGCCAAGCTGGCGGTCGGCGATTCCTGGTACGCCGAGGGTGGAACCGCTTCCCTCGCTCAGGCCGAACAGGAATATCGCGACTTCGAGACTTTCTTTCCTAATATGCCGGAGGCTGCCGAAGCCCAGTTGAAGATTGCAAACATCCAGTACCAGCAGATGGAGAAGGCCGACCGCGACTTCACCCACGCCAAGCGCGCCGAGGACGAATACCGGAATCTCATCATGCAGTATCCGGATAATCCGAAGCTGGTGAAAGAAGGCAAAGAGCGTCTCTTGGAGGTGCAGGAAGTACTGGCCGAGCGCGAGTTCGAGATTGGAAAGTTCTACTACTTGCGGCAATCGTATCCAGCGTCGATCGCCCGACTCAAGACGCTGGAGGAAAAATACCCGCTCTACAGCCGGGCCGATGAGGCCCTGTATGTGCTCGGGCAGAATTATGAAGGTCAGATCGCGCAAATGCGCAGCCGTGCCACCTGCGTTAAGACCAGTCCTCAGCCCGGCTGCATCGGCGAGCAGGCCAAGGCCAATATGATTGAGGAACTGACCAAGGAAGCCTCTGGCGCGTATTCGCAGATCATTACGCGGTATCCGGTGATGGAACGTGGCGATGATGCCAAGAAGCGCTTGGCCGCTTTGCATCAGCCGATTCCGCGGCCGACCAGGGCGGCAGTGGCGCAGAACCGCAAAGAGGAAGAGAGCCGCCGGGAGAGCACCACTCTGACCCAGTTGATGGGGCTTGTGAAAAAGGGTCCAGACGTAGACATGGCTGCGAAGGTGGGCGATCCGACGTTAGTGGATCCCACCCCGGTGGCGGCCAGCAAGGATTCTGGGGCGACCGCCATGAGGGCGATGGGCCTGGCCAGTGGTGATCACAGCGTGAGTATCGAGACGGTAAAGCCCGGAACTCCTCCCGGTGAAAACCAACCCGCTCCCCGATCCGACGCTCCTGCGGCTCCAGCAAGTGGGGATCCTTTTGCACACCTGAATATCGCGCCGGATCCCAACGAACTCAAGCCCGCTGCACCGGCGAACGAACCGAAGCCTAGCGGAGCGCCCGATCCTAATGAATTAACCCCGGCCGTGGACGCGCAAACAGCCGCAGTGGGCAGTCAACCGTTACCGCCGCCGGTTCAGGTCAACGAGATTCAGCAAGGGCAACCCACATCCGGCACTCCGGGCGCTGCTAGCGCGGCTTCCAGTTCCAGCCTGGCCAGTGATCAGGACATATCGAGCAGCAAGAAAAAGAAAAAGAAGGGATTGAAGAAAATCATATCGTTCTAGCAGTCCGGCAGACCACGTACCTAAGGCCTGCGCTTGGCCGTCGGACGATGCCGGTTGTCCTCATCCGTCCTTATCCCCGCTCACTAGACGCTGACCCCTGGTAACCAAGTAACATCCCGTCGGGTCATTGACTTACGTTGTGGCTCAGGTTACCTTCGCGATATCTCCCCTCAGTAGAGGAAAATTTCTTTGGCTCGGAAGATACTGCTCGCCGACGACAGCGTGACCGCCCAGAATATGGGGCGCAAAATCCTCGCGGATGCGGGCTATGAAGTCGTTACGGTCAATAACGGCTCTGCCGCTTTGAAGAAGATAGCCGAATTGAAACCGGACCTGGTGATCCTGGATGTTTACATGCCCGGATACAGCGGTTTGGAGGTCTGCCAGCGGCTCAAGGAGTCGCCGGATTCAGCGCGCATTCCAGTGTTGCTGACGGTGGGCAAACTGGAGCCGTTCAAGCCCGAAGAAGCGCGCCGCGTCCGCGCCGAAGGTTTCATCGTTAAGCCGTTTGAAGCCAGCGAATTGCTCGCGGCCTTATCCAAGCTCGAGGACAAAGTGGTGCCTCGCGCCGAACCCTCCAAGCCGGGACGTTTTGCCCGCGCCATCGCTGCCGCCGAGGAGTCAGGACGCATTAGCCGAAACGAAGCCTCCGGCGAGGACAACGGATGGAAGAGCCGCATTTCCTTCCCCCACGAAAAGGCAGCCCAGGACAAAGGTGCCGACGACGATACCATCTACAATCCCGTGAATCGCGATCTCCGCACCGTGGTCGAGCCCGTCGCGCAGAAAGCTGCGGAAAGGCAGCAAGAACAACTCCAAAGGGCGGCCGAAGCAAGCGTAGACCTGAGCGCTTTGGCTGCGACCGGTTTGCCTCAGGATGTGACCCCGGAAGAAGTTGCCGCGATTGCTGCGGCAGCTGCGCAGATACACCTGGTCGCCGCAACCATCGAGGAGGAGCATCGGATTTCCGTAGCGGAAAGTTCCGCAACACGAAATTCCGTTGAGCAAGAGCGCGCGCACGACGCCGCTGCCGAAATTCAGGCTGGCACCGCGCCTCTCGTGAATGCCGAGACGCAGGTCGAAGCCGTTACAGAAACGAAAGAGAGCACAGCGTCCGAAACTGGTGCGGATCAGACAGGTCTTCGACGCGATACTGAAGATAAGTCATGCGAAGCCCAGGATGTTCCCGTCACCATGGCGGCCGCGACCGAATCAACAGCCGCCGCGAACGGCAGCGCCACCCGATGGACGGCAGTTGCGGTCGCGCTGGAAGGCGAAGAGGCCACCCTCTCGCTCGAGCAGGAAATGCATAAGGCGTACTCCGCTTTCGTGGCCGAAGAGACTTCTTCTGCAAAGTTAGCAGCTTTGGCTGACGCCGCGCCGTCCACAGATGTGCCTGCCTCGGCAGAAGCTGGAGGCGTGGCACCTGCGAGCGGACCCGTGGACTCTGACCCTGCGCTGCAACCTCAGCACGTCATGCCCGCGGAAGCAGCGGAGTCCGAGCCACAATCAGACGCCCCGGCAACCGGTTCTTTCGTAGAGGGCGCCCCCGCTGGCGGTTCTGAATCAAGCGCGTCCATCCCGCAGCCCGAAGCCGCCTTGCTTGCCCCCGAAGTTGCTTCCGTGCAACCCCCGGCCGAGTCGTCTCCGGAATTCGCGGAGCCGAACCACGAGGTTGTGTCTGACCCTGTAAGCTCCGCCCAAACCGGGCCTGCTTCGGAATTGCCGCCCGTGCCCGGTTCCGAACCCGCGTTGGCCGAGATGTCACCATCGAGCGACACCGTTGCGCAGCTGGTTCGTAGCGAGTTTTCCGAGGAACACAGGGAAGAGCCTAAAGAAGAATCCGAAACCGTTAAGAGCACTGCAGCCGCTTGGGCAAGCTGGCGCCATACCCGCGATACCAGCGAGACCAAGCCCGTGCCTGCCGAGCCGGAACACCGCGAATTCAACGCGCCCACGGCACCCGCCGCCATGGCAGTAGCGGCAGGCGCTGAGCAGACCGCGCAGGAAACCGCCCCACCAAGCGAAAATCCCACCGATGTCGCCAGCATTGTAGACAGCGTCCTTGCGGATCTTCGTCCACGCCTCATGGCAGAGATCACCCGCAAAATGGCTGAGAAAAAGTAAAGGCGAGTTCCTCACTTTGCCTCGTGGCTGCTCCTGCACAACTGCTCAATCCGACCGCCCTCGAACCTTCAACAGCGCCGTTTCCCGGTCCTGGAATTTCCGCACTTTTGTGCCAGCTGGTAACTAGTCGTGGTATTGCAACCATCCGCACAAACTGAGTACCATTCGGGCCAGCGCCCCAAGGTGGAGTTTTGCGCGTCATGAACGAGCAGACTGTCTCGCACTATCGCATTCAGGAAAAGCTGGGCGCAGGCGGTATGGGAGTGGTCTATAAGGCCGAAGACACTCGTCTGGGCCGCCTGGTCGCATTGAAGTTTCTTCCGGAAAACACCGCTATCGATGGGCATGCGCTTGAGCGTTTCAAGCGCGAGGCGCGCACTGCTTCTTCCCTCGATCATCCGAACATCTGCACTATCTACGAAATCGACGAAGACCAAGGTCGTCCCTTCCTTGCCATGCAATTGCTCGAGGGACAAACCTTAGCCGATCGTATCGGGGATAAGCCGATTCCCCTCGGCACTCTGCTCGACTGGGCGCTGCAGATCGCCGACGCTCTGCAGGCGGCGCATGCCAAGGGCATCATGCACCGCGACATCAAGCCCGCCAATGTTTTCATCACCACGCGAGAGCAGGCGAAGATTCTCGATTTCGGTTTGGCCAAACTTACGTCACCGGATTCGTCCGGTTCGACCGCCCCTACCATGTCGATGAGCGCTCAGCTCACGCACGTCGGTGCGACCATCGGCACTGTGGCCTACATGTCTCCGGAGCAGGCACGCGGTGAGGCGCTCGACGCACGCACCGATCTTTTCTCCTTCGGCGTGCTCCTCTATGAGATGGCTACGGGCAAGCAGGCCTTTTCCGGGCCCACATGGGCGGTCACAGTGCACGCTATTCTCGGCCAGGCGCCGCTGTCGCTGAACGAGTCCATGCCCGGACTGCCCCACCGTTTGCAGGAGATCATCGACAAAGCACTGGTGAAGAATCGAGATTTGCGCTACCAGAGCGCTGCGGAGATTCACCACGACTTGCTCAAGCTAAAGAAAGATTATGAGTCCGGAAAAAGTTTGAAGTCGACTCGTACTGCTGCTATCTGGCCTACCAGGCGAAAACTGCAGCTGATCCTCGCAGCGTGCTGCGTCGCCTTGCTTATTTCCTTCGCAGTTTGGTTCCCGCGACTCCTGCAGCGCTTGCGCTCGACCGCCGCCGGCATCGCCGCACCCACCGTGGTCGAGAAGAAGAGCATCGCCGTATTACCGCTGGCGACCATCGCCGACGATCCCAAACTCACCGTCTTCGGAAAAGGCTTGCTGGAAGACGTAGCCGCCAAACTTTCGCAATTGAGCGCGAACCGCGACCTGGAAGTCATTTCCCCGCGCGCCCTCGAGGATAAGAAAGTCGACACGCTTGCCGATGCGAAAAAAGAATTCGGCGTCAACCTTGGCCTGGAAGTTTCGCTCAAGCAGGATGGTGACCTGGTTCGCGCTGCCTACAATTTGATCGACACCAGCACAGGCAAGAACCTGGCCGGGGACTCGATCACCGCTCCGGTTTCTGATCTATTTACCATCGAAGATAAGCTCACCAGCGGAGTGGCCGACGCCTTGTACGTTTCCCTGCGCCCTGAAGAGCGGCAAGCCCTCGGCGCTCACGCGACCACGCTGCCTGAGGCTTTCAAATATTTTGCGCAAGGGCTCGGCTACCTTCAACATAGCGCGGAGCGCGAATCGCTGACCAGCGCCGAGATTGTTTTCAAGCAGGCGCTCAAGCTCGATCCCAATTACGGTGCGGCGGAGGCGGGCCGGGGTGAAACCTATTTGTATCTCTATGCCATGACCAAGCAGAAGCGCTGGATCGAGCCCGCGCAAGAGGCCTGTGCCAAAGCGATCGAATTGGGCAATGCCGGTGCCGAGGGCCACATCTGTTTGGGAACCTTTGAAAACGCGACCGGGCAGTCTGAGAAAGCCGCCGAACAGTTCCAGCAGGCCGTGCAACTCGATCCGGTCAACGATCAGGCGTACTGGCACCTCGCAGAGGCATATCAGAATCTCAACCAGCTCGATAAGGCCGAAGAAACCTTTAAACGAAGAATCAGCGTTCGTCCAAATTACTGGCGTGGATACAGCGCTCTGGGTGTGTTCTATATCAGCCAGGCGGAATATGACAAAGCGCAGGCCCTGTTCGAGAAGGCCGTATCACTCAAGCCGAACAACTATCGAGACTACAGCAACCTCGGCGCGGCTCTGCTCTATGAGGGCAGGGACGAACCGGCAACGCGGGCCTTCGAGAAGTCCATTGCGATTCGCCCCTCACGCTCCGCATACGTGAACTTGGCGGTTGCGTATTTACGGCTGCGTGAATTTGATCAAGCTGCGTGGACAACTCAACAAGCCTTGAAGCTGGACGATAGCGATTATCAAACGTGGGGAAATCTCGGCGATTGCTACTACTACGGTGGCCGTCAGTCAGATGCGGTGGAGTCGTACAAGAAGGCAATCTCTCTGGCCGAGCAGAAGCTAAAGATTAATTCCAAGGATACCGACGTTCTAAGCGATTTGGCAGGTTACTGGTCGATGCTTGGAAACCGTGCGCAGGCGCTTGACTACCTTGACCGCTCTTTGGTGGGAAACAAGGACAAAGAGTTGCTTTTCCAGGCCGCGTTGGTGTACAACCAGTTGCACGAAACCGGGACCGCTTTGGAGTGGTTGAACAAGGCTCTGGCCGCAGGGTACTCAAAGTCGGTGGCCAGCAAAACGCCGAATCTGGATAATCTGCACGACAACCTGCGTTACCAGGCCTTGATGCAGGAGAAGTAAGAAACTAAGAGTCAAATAGAATTGACAGGAGAGCTACAATGCCCACACCATCAGTTGATGTAGTTTCCGGGCAGGTGACCAACCCGCCAATCGAAGATGGGCAGCCGTTTGTATGGACGTGCGCTGAGGATACCGGCAGCATTTCGGTAACCGCCCAAGACATGCCGGGGGGAAAACCGTGGTTCACCCCCAGCCCCATCTCATTCACCGCTCCAGGGCCAAGTGCTGAGGTAACCGCCAAGGGAGTGAGCCCAGTGGGGGGATGGTCTTACGTCGCCAATGTGAACACGGACCATGCGAAAATCCAGGTTGAATCATCTAGGCCGCAGGCGAAGGCCAGCTAGCGCATGCTGTTTTCAGAAACAGGACAATCTGTCTTGTCATCCTGAGGCCGCCGCGGTTGCGGCCGAAGGACGACCTATGTAACCCCACGTAGGCCGACGGTGCAGGTGTATTACAAATAAAACTGCATAGATACCTCGCGGCGAAAACGCTGCCCAGGGTGACAACACTTATTCAATAGAGTTTTGTACTTTCCTCTCTTTTACGTTCTGCCCGTTTGACCCGGTGAGAAAAGGACGGAAAAGGAATATCGCCACGCCCCCCGACTACCACGGTTCCAGATTTTGACTAGGGCCCGCCCTGGTGCTCCGCTGGGTTGTGAATGGCTGGATCGTAAGGGAATCGCGAAGTTGAGTCAGCGCTCGATCCCGCTCGGGCCTATCGGCAAATCCTACTTCGGAGGTTCCGAGCTTTGCCATGCTGTAGGAATATTTTGTGGTGCTCTCTCCGATCGAACTTGCCGGCTCGCACGGTTCGAACGAGGTTCTAGTCCTACGGAGTGCGCATTGTAAATGTCGACTACGGCCTTTGTGATATCAACAGAAGGACTGGCCCAGCGTATAGGCCGCTCGGGCCACGGCTTGGAATCGTCCATGACGAGGATCAGGCGGTTGTCCTGCGCGTATTTGTCGATGATCGCTATAAGTTTCTGCAGGACTCTCGGCACGACCTCATTCTGTTGTTCCGTCTGTCGTTCCGTGAAATCGTTTTGAGCATCCTCTTGTGCTCGACTGAGAGTCTTCGGCTTAGTGTCGATCTGCCTGCCCAGGCTGGCTCGTGCTTCGTCATTCAGTTTGGGCCCCTGCGTTTCAAGCTGCGTCTTTAGGCTATCAATTTCATCACCAGGAGACTTCAACTCGTTCTTCTCTGGATCGAACTTATTTTCGAGAACTTGGAGGCCTTTCTGACCGTCGTTGGTGCCAACAATGGCGCGTTGATTACTGACTACGCCGATCCTCGTTGGCAGTGTGGGCGGGGCGCTGGGAGATGCTGTTCCTCCTTGAGCCATGGCGACTGTTGGCAATACAAACGCGATAATGAACTTTCCGAAAGAGCAGGCGGAATCGGCTCACTGACTGTACTCGCGATGTTTCAACGGCAATCCTTTTGATATACCGCCAACTCCGCGGCTTTCACTAACTTGCCGAAGCTTTCCGCCATAGCGGTTCGCTACACGATCGGCCAGAACATCTCGCACCTCCTATCGGCACCTTGCATCCGAGCGGCACTCAGCTGCAAGTTCGTCTTTAAATTCTCGATACGAAGTAACGAAAAACTGCCTAACACCCCCTTGACACAGGGATGCTGTCGGCCGATAGTGTGGCAACCCAGCTCCGGGCAAGTCCGCCACCTTCGCCTCGGGAGCTGGCTCCCACCTTGCGATTAACTCGGCCTTGAGCCGCAAGACCAGGAGGATCATCGTGAAAATCGCTTCCAGATGGCTGTTTTTGTTCGTGTTCGTGGCGCCACTGACTGCCCATGCCCAGATCGGAAACTTTCAACACGTCGTGGTGATCTTTCAGGAGAATCGCACCCCGGACAATCTTTTTCAGGGACTCTGCGCTGCTCCCTACGGCGCGTGCGCTGTCCCTCCGACAGCCGCCGCGCATTACGACATTCAAACCTCGAATTGGAAGACTAAGGGCGGATCCATTCAGCCCTCGCCTGTAGCCTTGGCTAATACCTACGATCTGAGCCACGTGCACTCAGCGTTCAATGCTATGTGCGACGTTGTCGTCGGCGACCCGCCAACCTGCAAGATGGACGGTGCTGCCGGCATTGCTTGCGCTCCGCAGACAGGCACCAGTTGCCCTGCGAACCCGCAGTTCAAGTTTGTTGACAATTCGGCTGGCATTCTCACCCCGTATCTCATCCTCGCTACCCAGTACGGCTGGTCCAACTATATGTTTCAAACCAATCAGGGACCAAGTTTCCCCGCGCATCAATTTATTTTCGGAGGCACTTCAGCGCCCAGTCAGTCCGACGATACTCAGGGTATTTTCGCGGCTGAAAACATGAATCCAGGTGGCCAGGCAGGTTGCAACGCCCTATCCACGACGACGGTCAAGGTGGTTTCCCCCAATCCTACCCCGCCCCCATACGGCGTAGAAGATTCCAAGATCTACCCCTGTTTTGAACACCAGACCATGGCCGACCTCGTCACCGACTGGATGTATTACGCCGCAGGCGCGGGCTCCATTTGGACTGCTCCGAACGCGATTGACCACATCTGTGTGCCGAGCGGGGGAAAGTGTACCGGCTGGGGAACCCACGTCGTCGCTAACAATCCTTCGCAAGTACTGATCGATCTTGGAAATTGCGATCTCCACGACCTGACTTGGGTCACTCCGACGGCGGCGAACTCCGACCACGCCGGCAGCAACGATGGCGGCGGACCCGCCTGGGTGGCTTCGATTGTCAACGCCGTCGGCAACAGCGCCTGCACCGACACCGTGAAGGGAAAGGCGCTCACCTATTGGCAGGACACCGCGATCGTGATCACTTGGGATGACTGGGGAGGCTGGTACGATCACGAGAAGCCGACGATCCTGGACGGTGTGCAAGGCGACTATCAATACGGATTCCGTGTTCCATTGATTGTCGTCTCCGCCTATACGGATGCAGGCTACGTGAACAATCACCGGCATGATTTTGGTACGATTCTGCGCTTCATTGAGCATAATTTTGGCATCGCCGAAGGCGAGCTCGGTTTTGCCGATAGACGCGCGACTACCGACCTGGGATTGTTTTTCCATCTCGATCAAGCACCTCGGACGTTCACCACCATCCCCGCCCCCAAAGATGCAAACTTCTTTATTCACGACCCCAGACCACCGGAGCCACCCGACAACGATTAGGATGAACCCGGACCAGCCTCAGGGTTAATTTCCGAATCGAATGACATGAACGCGCGCCGGTTCAAAGCCGTGCCTCCACCCTAACTAATGTGAGCTGCCTGCGGCGTGGGCTTACTGAGGGCCAGAACGAGGTAAAGTGCTACTCAAGCTGGTGGAGTTCACGCGAGAATTGAGTTGAGTAGGGGTGAATAAGAAACGGAAGTTACGGTTACGCCGATTGAATTATTACTAATTGGGGACCGCGGGGACGCGGCTCGCAAGGACTATTCGGAAGTAACTGTTGTAATAAGGCGGCGGTAGCGCTTATCGACTCTTGTGAGTGATAAGGCGATGGTTCGCCGCTAATCCTTTTTCAGATAACCGCCCGAATTCCCGACGATTCTCAGGGCGTCAGCGCGGGCGCGTCTCACAACTAATTTTCACCCGCCGGGTTCTTATTGCCTAGGGGCTCTGACCCATGGCTGCTGGGAAAGGATCTCGTTTAACCACTGAGGCGCTCTATGAGACTGACCCCCATTGTTCTAGTAATCTTGATCGCCATTTCCGCAACGAAATTTAGCGAAGCGCAAGAGCAGAACGAGTGGATTCCTCAGAGTATTGGGACCTTACGCCAAAGCGCGTCCTCGAAAACCGAGTTCACCTTTGACCACTCTATGCTGGTATTGGCGTCCAAGCTGGAACCGGACGACGAGGACTTTCGCCGCGTGATCGCAGGGGTGAGTGGGATCTCGGTCCACAGGTACCATTTTCCGGGATCTTGGCAGTACGATCAGGGGACTCTGATCTCGGTGATCGAGGAATATCGTTCGGCGGGCTGGAAACAGGTGGTTAACAGCCATGAGAAGGGAGGAGGCCCAGGTGCGACCGATCTCTGGGTCCGCATGAAGAACAACGCGATTAGCAACGTCGCGATTCTCCTTGCCAGCTCGAATGAGGTGAACTTCATTGTGGTTTCCGGGTCCATCAGCCCGCTTGACCTCTCCCATCTCGGCGGACATTTTGGTATCCCGAAGATCGAAGGTGGAGTGGTGGTGCCAAATACTGAGCGAGAGCCGTAACTGGAATTAGCGTAAAGGTGATTGATCGCCAGCGCGAATGAGTTGGTCGTTCACGATCGGCTCATCAAGGGAGGTAGAGTGAAAAAAATAATTAACCTCTGGAAAGCTAGTGTGGCCTGGGCAAAGAGCCTTCACCGGGACGCCGCTCTCGATTCCCTGCGCAATGTGTTGGCAGTCGTCGGAGGCGCAACGATTTTAGCTGATTTCGACACGATAAAGGTTTGGCTTATTCTACCGATGCTTGCCTTTGCTTTCCTCATTTGGTTTCTCGATTACGAGCGCCATTTTCACGGACAGACCGTAGAGGAAGCAAACGCCCCGCGATGATCCTTTCTTGGACACGTTCTTTAATCCGAAAGCCATTCGTAGGGGAATAATTTGCTTGCGTCTTCAGGTGTCAGCTTCACGCCCGCCAGTTCCGCCGCTCGAGCCAGGATCGGATCACGGCCCTCCGCTAGATCGGACGGAGTGGGCAACACCGTCTCATCAGGGGTCACGCCAATATGTTCGAGGCTCTTGCCATCGGCCATAATCAGATCGGCTTCGGTAACGGAATCTGCGTAGCGAACTGGGGGCAGGCCGATGCTACGTGGATAGATTCGCGACTCCATCACAAGCCCAGAACTGCGATCGCCGATCACCGTCCCGCGCTTTTCAATCTGCACCACCCGCGCAAAGAGTTCCGCGCCTGAACTGGATCCGCTATCCACAAGCACAATGAGCTTCCCCGTGAAAGGATCATGGTGGCTTTTGGCCCCTAGCGAGGATATTGCTAATCTGGTTTCCGCTTCCAGCAGAGCAAAAACGTAGTTTAAGATCCCGTGAACCGGCGTCACTGCGAGGCGCGCCCCGCCCGTTAGCGGGGATTGTCGACTGCCAACAAATCCCCAGCGGTTTGGGATTTTCTGCAGATCAGCTTTCGGCCAGCTCACCGGAAGAACTCGCCACTCACGAAAAGACTCACGAAAGTACGAGGCAGCCGCGTTTCAGATTTCGGATTTCGGAGGCTCATTTATACCTTTTCACTGATCGAGTAGCAATGTTCGAGCGGGACCTCGCGTTTGTTCATGTTTTACCAGAGGGGTAAGATAGCAGAGCCACTTATGTCTGCCGCCGCGTTCCTCAAAGCTAGCCTCGCTCTGGCTCTCCTTTTTTCTGTCCCCTCCCTTGCTCAATCACCAGTAAAGAAGGACGAAGCTAGTCAGGATTTCGCGAAGGAAGGTGTAGTCATTGAACAACTGGCGACCAGGGTGGCCTTCAGATCCGATGGCACCTCGACGACGGACTTCCGGGCTCGAATTCGAATACGGACCGACGGCGGAGTACGACAGTATGGGGTCCTGACCTTCCCGTACCAGGCATCGGTCGGGAGTGTCGAGGTTCAAAATGTCCGCGTGACCAAACCAAACGGGTCGGTGATCGCAACCCCTCTCGACTCAATCCAGGATATGACTTCGGAAGTTTCTCGCGACGCCCCCATGTACAGCGACTTGCGCGAAAAGCATGTCCCCGTCAAAGGACTCGAACCCGGCGATACGCTGGAATATTCCGCCCGGTGGCTGATAGAGAAACCGCTCGCTACGGGACAATTTTGGTACAGCTATCAGTTCATAAAGAGCTCAATTGTTCTTGACGAGCAGCTGGAGATCAGTGTCCCGCATGAACGCGAGGTGAAACTCAGGA
>DATNKA010001169.1:0-6794 GCA_035603655.1 Candidatus Acidiferrales bacterium
GCGCCTGCCGCTTGCATCACCGCGGACAGCATGAGGTGCGATGTGTCTGAAAACTCGCGCTCGGCCGTGAGCTCAGGTCCCAGTTCGGAGAGAGCTTCAACGGTGCGCAACAGCCTGCGGAAATTATTTGTCTCCACGGCCAAGTTGTCTGAGTATGCGTAAAAGAGTTGAGCACACTGAGCGTAACATGCGGGCGTTCGTGCGGCGAGGCGTGGTTGTTGGTTAGTTTGGTGCTTTTCGAATGAAGGACCAATAAGGCCACGAACCTGTTCGCGCGCTGCGGGCGCGCTCAGAAATGTTCGCGCAGCTCCGCAAACCGGCCCACGATGAGCAAGCGCTGCGGCGGTGGAGCTGCATTCACTTCCTCATTCTCCAGAATCCAGGTATTTCCGTGAGGGACGAAAACCGCATGCAAACCCGCCGCCAACGCGGGATTGATGTCCGATTTCGGACTGTTGCCGACCATCCACGTGGAGCCGTGCGCGAGTTCGTATTTTTCGATCACCGTCCGGTAGGCGGAGGAGTCTTTTTCCGCGACGATCTCAGTTGCCGCAAAGTATTGTTTCAATCCTGAACGTTCGATCTTTCCTGTCTGCTCCACCATTGCGCCCTTGGTCATCAGTATGAGATGGTGCCGCCCAGAAAGATACCGCAGGGTTTGGGGAACGTCCGGCAACATTTCGATCTTATGATCGGCGATGGTCTGGGCGAAACTATGGATCTGCGCGTGCAACTCGACCGTGACCGGCTCAACGCTGAGGCGCTCAAACGTATGGACCAGAGCGTGGGCGAAGCTGTGCAGGCCATAACCGTGCTGCACAATGCATTCGCGCTCCACATCGTTGAGCACTTCGCGCACCTGATCTGGAGAAAATTCGTGATGATTGAGGAAGGAAATAAAACGCGCGATGGCTCGCTCAAAGTAAATGTTATTTTCCCAGAGCGTGTCGTCCGCGTCGATGAGAAGGGTCTGAGATGTGTGGGTTTTCTCAGCGGTAGCGGTCAAATTTGCTCGATGCTCCTTGATGAAACCTTCTACGCGACCCAATCCACGCGTGCCTCGGGCCCAATGATTCCCGCCTTATGCCCCATATCCAGCAGACGCACAACGCCCTCGCGTCCCTCCGGCCCGTAGTCGAGCGTGCGTTCGTTCACGTACATGCCAACGAACCGATCTGCGGTTGACGGGTCGAGATCGCGGGCAAACTGCATGGCGTAGGACAAGGCTTCTTCGCGATGGTCAAGCGCGTACTGAATGCTGTCGCGCAACGCGCCATTGACCGCGGAAATCAGCTCCGGTCCGAGCGCGCGGCGTATTGCGTTGCCTCCCAGAGGCAGGGGCAGCCCCGTCATCTTCTGCCACCAGCGGCCCAGATCAATGATGCGGTGCAGACCTGCTTTGTCGTAGGTCAACTGGCCCTCATGAATGATAAGTCCAGCTTCGTACTTGCCCTCGAGCACTTGCGGAATGATCTGGTCGAAGGGGACGACTTCGGTCTCCACTCCGGGCGCAAAAAGCTGCAGCGCAAGATATGCGGTCGTCAGCGTGCCCGGAACCGCGATGCGTTTCTCTTTAATCTCACTCTGGGTGAACGGGCGCGGCGACACGATCATCGGCCCATAGCCTTCGCCGACGCTGCCTCCGCACGACATGAGCGCATACAGATCCTGGATATAAGGATAGGCGTGAAAGGAAATCGCGGTCACATCGAAGATACCCTCGCGAGCCTTCTGGTTCAGGGTCTCTATATCGCAAAGAGTGTGAGTAAAGCGCAGACCGGGAACGCGAACCTTGCTGGTGGCAAGGCCATAAAACATGAATGCGTCGTCGGAATCCGGACTGTGAGCGATGGAAATCTCGCGCAGCTGTGACGACTGGCTGCCGCCAGAATGTTTTGTTTCTGCTGCTGACACGACTGTCATTTTGAACTCCAACCGCTTACGAATTACTCACCCTGCGCCTTCAATCCTGCGCATCCCGGAAGCGCTGCCATTGCGCAGCGATTCCGGCAGCCATCATTACCTTGATTATTTCTGCGAACAGGAACCAGTAAAGCCCCCAGCGGAAAGCTTGCGCAACCGAATGCGTCACAACTGCCAGCCAAGCCAAACCACCGGTGAAAAGGACGACTTCGCCGAGAAGTCCGCCGATCGCGGCGCGAATAAAATTCTTTCGCCCGTGTTCCATGACGTATCCCGCGACCCACGCAACCAGCGGATATGACAGGAGAAATCCCGCCGTTGCCCCGTGGAGCAATTGCGCCAGTCCTCCAGCGCCAGTGGGATTGAACACGGGTAATCCCATTGCGCCTTCAGCCAGATAAAGCGCGAGGGCCGCGAATCCGCGCCGGCTGCCCAGCAGCAAACCGACCAGCAGTACACCAAAGTTCTGAACCGTCAGCGGCACCGGCGTAAACGGCAGAGGAATCGTGATACGCGCGCACAGTGCAACAAACAAACTGGCACCTATTACGAGGGCGACTTGCCGAGTGGCGTGAAAAGAGAAAACGCCTTCCCGCGAACTGCTTAAGGTTTGCATTTTGTCCATGGAAGAGCCTCTGACTGCACCATGCGGGGCATCAGCGTTCAGTCCTCGCCAGACTGATGCTCGCTCTCCTGGGCTGCGTGCGCGGCCCGCAGATGACGGCGCAAACGCATATACAAGGCGATTGCAACGCACACTACAACCAGCGTACTTACACCCAGGATCAGGAACCACCAGATCATCCGCACAGCCGACTAGGATAACAGATCGACAGGCGGTAAGGAGGCGGTCGCGAAGGACACAACCGCGATGGTCCCGCATCACGATTTGATCGATGAGCAGCGTCCGCTGCGGGAAACAAAAGAGTCTGACGGATCCATCTTATTAACTCGCCTTCTGGGAGTCCATCTTCTCCCGCATCATCTCGACTCGCCTAAGCATGAACTTGAACCTTTCGCGGCCATACTTGGAGCTCATGATTACTTTCTCGATCGTGCCGAACATTTGTGGATCACCAGACTTTTCCCGCAGGTCCTTCAGAAAAGGATGAATCTTCGCGAACACGATGAACATTTCGCCGCTTACTGCGGGCTGGAGGAATAAGTCCGCGTTCAAAGCGCCGTGCAGCACGAACGACGCAGCCATGCTCCAGTAGCCCGTCACCTGGCGTAGCCAGTTATTCTCAGTCGTGCCCGGAGTCGAGACTATTTTCAGGAAATCGTCGGCGCTGCGCGGCCAGAATCCGGTGAACCACCAGCTGCGCGCCTTGCGCATTTCCGCTTCGCGACGCAGATCGTAGAGTTGGAGAATCAGTTGAGCATCAGCAGCGGTCGGTTTTTTAGGCATCAGTATCCTCGATAATGCGGATAAGTAGCAGCGTCGGACGATCGGATCGACGGCAAGGGCCCTGACCAATACCGCGGCCGCAAGAAGACTAGGCGCTGGTCGCGGCCGCTTCTGCGGGAGGTACCGCTCGCTCGTAGTCGCATTCTTTATTCGGGCAGGCAATGACCGGGCCAGCCTTCAAGAATTTCTCGACCAGATACTCGCTGCCGCAGCTCGGACATTTTTCCGGAATCGGTTTATGAGCCGAAGTAAACTTGCACTTGGGATAATTCCCGCACCCGTAGAAAGTATTGCCCTTGCGCGCACGCTTCTCAACCAGTTCGCCGTCCTTGCACTCGGGACACTTGACGCCGATGAAGTTCTGCTTCACGTATTTGCATTCCGGATATCCGCTGCAGGCCGTGAATTCGCCGAACCGACCATGGCGGATCATCATATTGCGTCCGCACTTCGGGCAAAGCTCGTCGAGCGGAATATCGGGAACTTTCTTGCCTTGGTCAAGCCGCCGGGTCGTCTTGCAATCGGGATAGCCCGTGCAGGCCATGAACTGTCCGAAACGGCCGCGCTTGAGCACCATCACCCGACCGCAGTTCTCGCAGTATTCTTCTTGCGTCGTCTCCTGCACGTCGGCCGAGTCGAGGTCGGGCAGGTTGATCGGATTCTCTTTCGTGAACGTACAAGTGTTCGGATCCTCTTTGTCGTAGGTACTGCAGGCGTAAAACGATCCGTGCCTGCCCCACTTGATCACCAGCGGCGCGCCACACTTCTCGCACTTCTCGTCCGTGGGCTTCTCCATCCGCTTGATGTTCTCCATATGCTTTTCGGCATATTTGAGATCCTTCGTAAATTTCTTGTAGAAGTCGGCGAGCGTGTCCGTCCACTTCTCCTTGCCCTCCTCGATTTCGTCGAGCTTTTCTTCCAGGCCGGCGGTGTACGCCACGTCGAAAATGTCGCGGAAGTTTTCCACCAGCAGATCGGTGACCACTAACCCAATCTCGGTGGGAGTAAACTTGCCGCCCAACTTCTGGACATACTGCCGCTCTTGAATCGTCGAGAGAATCGCCGAGTAGGTGGAAGGACGTCCAATGCCGCGTTCTTCCAGTTCCTTCACTAGCGATGCTTCGTTGTAGCGCGGAGGCGGCTCGGTGAAATGCTGCTCCGGCTTCAATTCCTTCAACGTAAGTTTCTGCCCGGCTTCGAGCGCCGGCAGTTTGTGCTTCAGTTCCTCATCTTCTTCGTCCTTGCCTTCTTTCGACTCTTCGTAGACTCGCAGGAAGCCGTCAAACTTCAATACTGATCCGGTCACGCGGAACCAGTAAACATCCCCCGATTTCGCCTTGGCGTCGATGTCAACCGTTGTCTGGTCGAAGACTGCGGGCATAATCTGCGACGCCACAAAGCGCTGCCAGATCAGCTTGTAGACCTTGAACTCATCTTCTTTTAAATACTGCTTCACCTGATCGGGATGGCGCATCGCCGAGGTCGGCCGAATGGCTTCGTGCGCCGCCTGCGCTTCTTTCTTCTCCTTATATGTATTCGGAGTTTCCGGCAGGTAGGCCGCGCCGTATTCCTTGCCAACGTATTCGCGTACTTCCTGAATTGCCTCAGGCGCAACCCGAGTGGAGTCGGTACGCATGTAAGTGATCAGACCAACCTGGCCCTCTTCGCCCAGTTCCACGCCTTCATACAGCCGCTGGGCGATCATCATGGTGCGTTTCACGCTGAAGCGCAGTTTGCGGGAAGAGTCCTGCTGTAACTTGCTGGTCGTGAAAGGAGGCGCGGCATTGCGGCGGCGCTCCTTCTTATCGACCGAACGAACTAGCCAGTTGGCTTGCTCAAGCGCAACGCGGATTTTTTCCGCGTCCTCGCCGTTGGTGACTTCAATCTTTTCTTCACCCTTACCCACGAAACGAGCGTCGAATGCCGGCGGCTTATTGGCGGCGAGATGCGCATCGATTGTCCAGTATTCTTTCTTCTCGAACGCTTTGATTTCACGTTCGCGCTCGACTATCAACCGCAGCGCAACGGTCTGCACACGCCCGGCAGAAAGCCCACGGCGAACCTTATCCCACAACAGTGGCGAAACCTGGTAGCCGACCAGCCGGTCAAGCACGCGCCGCGCCTGCTGCGCGTCTACAAGGTTTTGGTCGATTGCGCGGGGATGTTCGAAGGCCGCCTGCACAGCACGTTTAGTAATTTCGTTAAAAGTAACGCGCTGAATGCGGGGAACGGCACCCGCTTCCTCTTTTTTCTTCTTCTTACTTTTCTTCGCGTGGCCGTTGGTGTCGAGCTCGAACGCAAGATGAGCCGCGATGGCTTCGCCCTCACGGTCCGGGTCAGGCGCCAGATAGATCGCATCCATCGGACCCGCCAGTTTCTTCAGCCGCGCCAGGACTTTCTCTTTCCCTGGGATCACGACATAATCGGTCTCAAACTCGTTGCTGGTATCCACTCCCAGGGTGCTCTTAGGCAGATCCTTCACGTGGCCGAGCGAGGCCTCGACAGTAAATCCCTTTCCCAGATATTTCTGGATAGTTTTCGCCTTAGCCGGCGATTCGACAATGACTAAACTTTTTACCAATGGATCCTCGGTTCGTAAGAATTCGTCTCGAAGCTAGCACGAATTGGATGAATACAACAAGTTACGGGTGAAAACTCTTAGCTCTTAGCCTTTCGCCGCTAGCTCGAAATGTCTAATCTGCGCGGGGATCCCTGAGCTTTCCCGAGAGGGCTGACAACATGCGCATGATTTCACCGATATCCTCATTGACACATCGTATTCGGCCGCCTGCATAAGACTCAGGTCTCTAGTAGTAGCAGATTTTTATGATCTCTCATTGCCCTCCAACAAAACCTCGTGCCCGAAGGGGTCCGAAGCTAAGAGCTAAAAGCTGAAAGGTTTTTAAAAATTCTTCCCCGGCATCGGCCTTACTTTGCCGGTCAGCTCCAACTCGAAAAGCGCGGCGAAGATCTCTGAAGACGACAACTCGTTCTCCAGACGCTCCACCAGTTCATCGATGTGAGTGGCCTCGTCGGCTTTCAGGAGGCTGAGGATGCGCTTCTCATGCGAAGCAAGCGCCTAGTCCGGAAATAGAGATGCGGAAGACGCATCGCCGGATTCAGGCGGAACTGGAGGAGTGCGCGCGCGCTTGACTCCCGCCGGCAGATTCTGCCCATACATTTTCCCACGTGCGACCAGCTTTGCGCCTTGCTTGATCAGCGTATTCGGGCCCCAGGAATTCCAGTTTGTAACGTTGCCGGGCACGGCGAAAACATCACGGTTTTGCTCCAGCGTACAACCCGCCGTGATCCGTGTTCCCGAATATTCCGCAGCCTCAACCGCGCCGTCGAAATGTTCGATCAATTCCTTGCCTTCGTGGGACCCCGACCGGAACTCAGCGACAGGGCGAGCGACTCGAGAATATGAGTTGCGGCCGGCGTTTGGCAAGCTTCTATGCTGCCA
>DATNKA010001170.1:0-3070 GCA_035603655.1 Candidatus Acidiferrales bacterium
TGGGATCGAAACGGAGAATCGGTCTCTATGGCTGTTGCCCGCGAGCCGGTAGACCGAGTAGTCCGCCTGTCAGGCGTCTACACGCCCTCCGAAAAACGGAAACATAGTTACGCGGCAGCGTGCGTTCACGCTGTTTCGAGACGGCTGCGTGACTCTGGATATCGCTGCATCCTCTACACTGACTTGGCGAATCCCACGTCAAATTCCATCTACCGGCGAATTGGGTATCGAGCTGTCGCAGAAGCTCTCCGCTATCGCTTTGAGTGACGTGCGGGCGAAACGCATCGTAGTTAAGGCGATAAGTGATGCATCGTCGGTAACCGGAAACTACCACTGGTATGCAAACGAAACTTGCCTAAAGACCGATCTTACCCCATCAGCGCTATTTCATCAGACAAATCTAACGTTGCCTTCTCTTGATCCGCAGTCGCGGATTCTTCTCATCCCTATCGTGTCTCGCGTTTCAGAATGTTCGATAATCCGTAAAGCATTCGCTTTATCAATGAGAGACGACAATGGCGCAGAGACACCAACGCGGGTGGCTAAAAAAAGGAAAAGCGTGCTCAAGGCGAAACCTGGGTATTGTTCTCCCGTACTTCTCGACAATCTGATGGCAAACGGGTGGAAAACAAAGTCCCTATCGGCTTGGTCCAACACCTTCCCGAGGCAAGCGGTGCATGGGTCGAGGTCAAACGACTCCATGTTCCGATCAACCGGGTAGATGTGCGACGCGGATTGATTTTTGGAGACTTGGCCCAGCACTGCGCAGAACAACGAGTTGGCTGAAGCCGCCGAATCAATCCGTCCCAAGGCGCACACAACCATAAAAGGCTACGAGCAAGTTCTCCGAAACCGCCTGCTCCCACGATGGGGGAACAGAATCGCACTTGGCATCGAACCGTTGGAAGTGGAGCAGTGGCTGAGGGCCTTGAAAAAGGAAGGACATCTTGCCAATCCGACACTCGACAAGACTCGTCGCGGCATGTCCTTGGTGTATAAGAATGGCCAAAGATACGGTCTAATTCCGCGAAACCAGGAGTCGAACCCCATGCGCTTTGTCCGCTGCAAGACGACCAGCGGATACGAAGCGATGATTCTCACCCCCGACCAGGCGTATGTAATCGTGTGTAACCTCCAAGAGCCGGAACGCACTCTGACGCTTTTGGCCGCCGGCACAGGTCTCCGTATATCCGAATGCTTGGGCTTGCAATGGCATGACATCAATTTCGGCGACGGAATGATCCACGTGCGTCGTACTTGGACGTATGGCCAAGTAGGTTTGCCGAAGAGCAAAGCGTCGAAGGGCCCAGTGCCACTCCATCCGTTGCTCGCCGACTTCATGCGCCTCTGGAAACAGAAGACGACGTATTCCCAGGCGGTGACTGGGTGTTTCCCTCAACCCGCCTAGACGGCAAACAGCCACGGGTCGCCAACATGCTCGTCGAAGATCATCTGCGGCCAGCCGCTGTCAAGGCTGGAATTCTTTCATCGCATCCGGACAATCATGGCGGACTCGTGGATGACGACCCGCGACGATTCGGTTTTCATAATCTGCACCACAGCCTCGCGTCATTTCGCATCCGGATCAGAACCGATCCAAAGACCGTGCAAACTCTGCTTCGCCGCAGCGACGTCAAGCTGACGCTTCAGTTCTACACCCATGCAGTCAGCCGCGATCGCATGGTCGCGGCAGGCAAAATGCTAACTGCGATTCTCAGTCATACGCCAGACAAAAACGGACTGAATTGGAAGACAGTTCAAGATAAGTTCTTCAAGGACATGGACGGATGCGTTGAACCTCCTCGCGCCATTTTCTAGATGCGGACCGAGAGCGGACTGAGAGGTCGCCGGGGTGAGTCGTGCAAGTCATTTAGAATGATGGTGGCCAGGGACGGAGTTGAACCGCCGACGCCAGCCTTTTCAGGGCCAGAATTAACAGTGATTAACGACAACTTCGTGGCACGGGTGGCGCTAGAAGTTGTTGATAGTCCGTGGTGGAAACGGCAACTGCGGGTAAAAAGTGCGGGACAGCGGCAGCGGAACAATAGCCTAGTCTTCTACAGAGGGGGCATCGCGTGGCCTGCCTGGGCCGGGGCATTAAGCTGCGGAACGCAGTTGATGAATTTTTTCGGGATGTTTGGCGTACTTATTCTGAAAGCGCGTCGACGCATCGCGGGCGATAGGCTTGCCATGGCCAAACCCGGCAGCATCGAATGAAAGAGTAGCAAGTTTGCGCTGGCTAACGCGACCTTCCTCCAAGTTCTCGAAGCCAACGGGATCACCGAGGCCGATGATGTTCGTGCACACATCAGCGGCGAACAGCATTCGTCCGGGGTGCCACAGCAGCGCAACCTGTCCGGCGCAATGCCCGGGGACATGAATTACTTCGAAGCCACCTGCGACGGGCAGTGTTTCCCCTGGGGTCAAAGGCTGGTCGATGGCAACCGGGTCCAATCGCTCGTCGGGATGGAAGAACAGATTGCACAAGACACCCCCCAACAGACCAGGCGCCGGCGTCATCGGCCGAAAAGGACCCCCACTCTCGGCGATCGGGATGTCGAACGGATGCATGTAGGTCCTCGCAGCGGTTCCCCGCACGATCGCGGCAGCGCTACCAATATGATCAGGGTGGCCGTGAGTGAAGATCAAGTGCTTGAGTCGGTCTGGGGAACGGCTAAGCCTGCGGATCGCCCCGAAGACTGCCGCCTCCTTATTCGGGTAACCAGCGTCGATCAGTGTCAACCCGTCGTCGCCCTCGATCAGGAAGGCGTTTGAGAACCCCATCGGGATTACGTGCACACCTTTGATAACAGGCTTCACAGCCATATGCAGAACCCTTACCCATCGAACCGCAGTGATTTAAGAACGTGAATCGGGCAAACACTGTAAGTTCGTCCGGTTTTGCCATCGTAGCTCATACTTGTTGGCATCCTGTTCGAACCGACGCTGGATCCGTTTGGGAAACAGGCATGCATTGTAGGTACGGGCTTTCCGAAACACCAGATCAAGTGGGTCATCACTCATTCTCTTTTTCTCGATCCTCTCCATCTTCATCACGTCTTCCCCGTAT
>DATNKA010001171.1:0-6956 GCA_035603655.1 Candidatus Acidiferrales bacterium
GATAACGCTGGTTAAACAGGCTTAGGCTATCGATCGGCAGTCTGGAAAGCTGGGTTGTCGGTGCAGAGGTAGAAGGCAGGCAGCTTATGACCAACAAAGCCGCATCCTAGCTGCTATTGCGTGATATTCTCGGCCTGATCGGTGTAGCCGCTAGCTGGGGAGGTTTGCGATGCGCGTGCTGTGGACCATCTTGCTGATTTCAGGAATGTCATTTGGACAGGAGTCTGCCCAGTCCACCTCCGTTCCAGGCGATTCCTCCGCGTCGAGGCCGGTCGCAGCCAGCCCAGTTCCCGCTCCGGCCTCCGATCCAAATGTGATTACGATTCCCGCGGGAACCAAGATTCCACTATCTCTGAAGCAGGCAATCTCTACCAAAAACGCGCGCGAGGGCGATGCTGTATATGCGGAGACGGCGTTTCCCTTTGTCGTTGATAACCGCGTGATCGTGCCGGCTGGGTCCTACATTCAGGGAAGGATTGCGCATGTGGAGCGTGCTGGGCGCGTGAAAGGGCGGGCGGAAATCCTGATGCACTTCACTTCGATGATCTATCCCAGCGGTTATACCGTAATGTTGCCGGGGTCGGTGGAGAACACGCCGGGCGCGGACAACAAGTCGGTGAAAGATTCGGAAGGAACGATTCAGCAGGATAAAGATACGGGCAAGAAGATTGAGGAAGGCGCGAAAGCTGGGGTGTATGGAGCCACGGGAGGTGCGCTAGCGGGTGGGTTATCCGGCGGGTTGAACGGAGCGCGGGTGGGAGCAGCCGCGGGTGCCGCAGCAGGGATCGGATGGGCGCTGCTGAAGCGCGGTAACGATGTAAAGCTCGACGTCGGAACCTCAATCGAGATGGAAATCCAGCGCCCCATCACGGTGGATGCGAGCCGCATCGCGGTGGCGAAGGCTACGCCTTGAGTTTCCGGTAACCGGGTGTGTGCGCCACACGGCTCACGTAGGGACAGCCGCCTCGGCTGTCCAGCCAGGCGAAGCGAGGCGCTAAAGTACCGTCACTTCAAATTGAAAAGCGCATTCACGTGCGCCGTGACGGTAACGTTTTGCGGTGTAAATTCTTCCGTAGGAGCGGGAGCGGCGTTCGGCATCGCGGACATAGCGCGTGCCATGTGAGGCACTACGATGCGTGGGTTTTCGAAAGTGTCGACGGATGCGTAAGAAAGGTCCGCCAAAGCTCGACCGCTTGCACGCGCGACAGTCTCGGCGGAGTTGCGGGCGCGATGGTACGCGTCTTCTACGGCTTTATTCTTGGCCTCGTCAATATTCTCCAGCGTGTAGTTCAAGGTCTGTCTCTCGCTGACGTTGGCATCGGCAAGTTGCTGCGTGATGGGTCCGATCTTCGAAAAATCCTTCAGCTTCAGCGTCACGTCGGTGGTCACGCGGTAGCCGATTACCTTCTGCTTAGGTTTCCACTCATACATTGGTTGGACGGAAAAGAATCCGACCGTCGCGGACTTCGCTTCGATCCCGTTAGCATGGAGTACTTGTCGGACCTGCTCCGCTTCTTTGGACGCACCTTGGTAGGCAGCTGGAGAAGTATCTTCCTGGACGGAGATGTTGAACTGGATCACTGCAGTATCCGGAGCGGATTCGAATTTTCCGTCGGCTCCCGCATAGACAGAATTGGGAGCTGCAGTGAGCGAGGGATGCTCCTGCGCAAATGACGCGATGCCTATGGTGCCGATAAGGATCAGCGCGACTGCATAGCCAGCGAATTTCATGGAATACCTCCAGACGAACATAGTTAGGCGGAGAACGGAACTCCTATTTATAAGAACGTTGCCAACGCCTGGTATTGCAAGCCGAAGAGGGTTTACGTGTACGGGCGCGATGCGACTTAGGTCGCCGATTTGGCGTTTGCGGTATAGGCGAATGGATAGGTCTGGGCATTGATCTCGCGGCGCAGGTCCTCGAAGATTTCATCGGGCATCTTCACAAATACTTCCACGACCTCGGGATCGAACTGGCGGCCGACCCAAGCCTGGATTTCCTTACGAGCCTCAACGAACGATCTCGCCGGCCGATAGGGGCGATCGGAGATGATCGCGTCAAGTGTATCCGCGACCGAGAAGATCCTTGCGCCTAGCGGAATTTCTTTTCCCTTGAGGCCGCGAGGATACCCGGAACCGTCGAAGTGTTCCTGGTGAGAGTAAACAATCTCGCAAGCTTCGGCCAGGAACGGAATCTTTTTGAGCATCTGATATCCGTGATAGCAGTGCTCGCGCATAATGGCCCGCTCGTCATCGTCCAGCTTGCCGGGTTTACGGAGAATGTGATCCGGGATCGCCATCTTGCCGATGTCGTGGAGAAACGCCCCACGTGCAATCACCGCAATTTGTTCGCGGGGCACTCCCAGGGCGCGGGCAATAGCAATGGTGAAGGCGGTGACGCGGCGCGAGTGGCCTTCGGTTTCTGAGTCCTTGAGATCGAGTGCGTCGCCTAAAGCCTGCAGAGTAATGTCGTAGGATCGCTCTAATTCCGCCATGGCGGACTGAAGTTGGTCCGTGCGGGCTTCCACCAGAGATTCCAGATTCGTTTGATACGTGCGGTTTTCTACTTTGAGGCGGCGGTTTTCCAAAGACCGCCGCACCGCGTTTAATAGCTGCTCGCGCTCGAAAGGTTTGAGCAAGTAGTCATAAGCGCCGTTGCGGATGGCGGCCAGCGCCACCGATATGTCGTGAACGGCCGTAACCATCACCACCGGCATGTCGGGAAATTTCTCTTTGGTGCGTTCGAGCAGCCCGATGCCATCGAGATCCGCCATCATCAGATCGGAAAGCATCAGTTCGAATTCCTCGCCGGAATTAAGCAGAGCCAGGGCTTCCAGACCAGACCCGGCCTGGTTACAGATGTAACCCGCTGCGACCAAAATGGCGCAGACAATTTCGCGGATTGCCTCTTCGTCGTCGACTACGAGAATACGGTCAGCCATGGCGAGTCTATGATCTCAGACTACTATGGGCGATTCTACCCTAGACGGGACATGCCGAAAGTAACCATCGAGGTCCGGAAAGACCATCGAGATTAGGCCCAACCGTGATATTCAGAAGCCAGGCAGTGTCACGTCTGCCATGCGCCTCTTTTGTGGCGCGTGAATTACCTAAACATGATCGCGCTCCTTTGGTCCATTTGGAAGACCGTCGCACAGCCAGCCATGTCGAGGCTGAAGCCCGGGGAGTGGGCTTTGTTAATCGTTCTGGCAGCGTCGTTGCTCGTCCTGGGCGTCTTCCGCGAACGTTACCTTGCGATTTGGACGGCAGCGTGGACGCTGATGGTCAGTTCTGATCTATGGCTGACATTCGGCGCAGGAACGCAAATTCCTGCCCGCTGTCTGCCGGCTCTTGAGCAAGCGGCGTTCGTCATCGCGACCGGCCTGTTTGCTGGAGGCGTCTTTGTTTATATTCGCGAGCGCAATCTGCTGGCGCCACTGGCTGCGGTTACGGTGAGCACTGCGGGGTTTGCGGTTGCCCGAGTTTTGCTTTGGCCAGATTCGTTACCCCTGCGCGTCGCTCTGGAAGTCGGCTACCGAATCATTCTCTTGACGGCCGCAGTTGCGTTGTTGCGCGCCCGCCGCGGCCGCCACGAGTTGGCTTCGTGGATGCTCGCGGTGCTACTCCTCGTGCAGCATCTGAATTGGCCTCCCTTCACCAGCCGTGTTCCCGCCGGAGCTTTGGCGGTCGCCGAGACCTTGCTGGGGATCAGCATGCTCATGGTCGTATTCCGGGAGGCGCGCGCGCGCGCCCAACGGTTGAAGATGCTGCAGGCTTTGACCGAAAGTATCGTTCGCGCCCAACAGCAGGGCGGAATGATGGATAAGGCGCTCGAGGGTCTGCAGCGCCTCACCAAAAGCAAAGCAGGCTGGTTCCGCTTGATCGAGGGCGGTCACCTGGTCGCCACCCATGCCGTTGGAGTCTCGCCAGAATTTCTGCGGGAGGTGGGCATTGCGGAGTTGACGGACAGCGTGTCGCAGATGCTGGAAAAGGGCAAGCCCAGGACGGCAGGAAGAGCCGAGGCCAGCCCGGAAGATCAACCTCTGCTCAAGGCGGAAAAAATTCGTCATCTCTTGATGGTGCCGGTACCGGGAAAGAAGTCGCCCATAGGACTGCTTTTGCTAGGCAACACGACCCATAAGAAACTGACCATGGAGGAGAGCGATTTTCTTGAAACCTGTGGACGCCAGTTAGGAATCGCGATAGAGAATTTCCGTTTGCTGGAGCAAGTTTTGCGCTCGCAGCGGCAGTGGAGGAACACATTTGATTCGGTGCACGACATTATCCTGGCGCACGACTCGGAATTCCGCGTCATCAAGGCTAACCAGATCCTGCTCGAACAGTTGGAACAATCGTCCGCGGATGTGATTGGCAGTACTTGTGAATCGGTGTTGCCACACGGATTGGGCGAGTGGACGGGATGTCCGTACTGTGCGCGCGGCGGGGAAGAAGTTACGGAAGGCGCCGACCCTTGCTTCGGAGGATTTTCCCTGGTCTCCACTTCGTCCTACAGCGAGCAGGGCAGCAAGCAGAAAGGGACGATCCACATCGTCCGCGATATTACCGAACGTCGCTCGGCAGAGGAAAAATATCGTCTGCTGTTCGATCAGGTGCAGGAAGGCGTATACGTGGCGACTCCCAACGGGCGTTTATTAGACTGCAACGACGCGTTTGTGCACATGCTGGGCTATGAGCGCCGTGAAGAGTTACTGCCGTTGAACCTGGACGAAGAAATTCGGGTGGATGCCGGCCAGAGAGATGCTTTTCACAAACAGATTGAGCAGCAAAATTATGTCCGGCATTTTGAAGTAACCATGCGGCGGAAAAACGGGACATTGCTGCTGGCGGCCGAGAGCAGTTTCGCCACCCGTGACGCTGCGGGGAAACTCGAACGCTATCAAGGCTTTGTTTTAGATGTAACCGAGAAGCGCCGCGCCGAGGATGAAATGCGGCGCCGCAATCGCGAATTGAACGCGCTGAACGCGATGGCGGTGGTGGCCACGCAATCCTTCGATCTGGATGAAATTTTAAACTTGACGTTGCGTCAAGTTGTCTCGTTGTTCGGCGCGGAAAGCGGAGCCGTGTATCTTTCGGATTCCGACGCTCCGACCTACCGTCGCCGAGCCGCCTGGGGACCGCGAAGTCGCGACAAATCGCGGCCGGCGGAAATCAGTTTTGCCGATGGTTTTGGCGACTTGGTTATGCGGTCGCGGGCGGAAGTGATCACGGCGGAATATCTGCCGCATCTTACCGGAGCAGTGGCGGAATTCATCCGCTCCAATAGTGACGGCGCCTGGAACTGGGTGCTGTTCTGGGGCAAGGACAGCCCGATCGGAATGATGGGACTCCGCAGCCATGTTGAGTACGAATATTCCAGCGGAGAAGAAAACCTGCTGGTCGCAATCAGCCGCCAGTTGGCAACCACGATCGAAAAAGTTCGCCTGTACGAAGAAACTTGCAAAGCTTACGAAGATCTCCGCCGCACCCAGGAACAGCTTTTGCAAAGCGAGAAGATGTCAGCGGTCGGCCAGCTCATTGCCGGCGTAGCCCACGAGCTGAATAATCCGTTGACCGCAATTTTGGGTTACGCGCAGCTGCTGGAAAGTGAAGGCTTGAACGAACGGGCGCAAGACTACGTCGCCAAGATGTTCAAACAAGCGCAGCGCACACATCGCGTGGTGCAGAATTTGCTTTCCTTCGCGCGACAAAGAAAGCCGGAACGGTCTGAGGTCGATGTCCGCAAGGTGCTGGAAGAAACAATTACCCTTCGCGACTATGATCTCAAGGTCAACCACATCGCCGTGGAGAAAGACTTGGGAGATAAGCCCGCGATGGTGGTTGCCGATCCCCACCAGATTGAACAAGTATTTCTGAATATTATCAATAACGCCGTGGACGCAGTTCTGGAAACCGGGCGGTCTGGCAAGCTGAAGATCGGAGTGTCCTGCGACGGCGGCTTCGTGTCCGCACAGTTTGCAGACGACGGGCCTGGAATCAAGGATCCCAAGAGAATTTTCGATCCTTTTTACACCACCAAGAACGTTGGCAAAGGAACCGGCCTTGGTCTTAGCATCTGCTACGGAATCGTGAAGGAGCACGGCGGCGACATCACGGCCCACAATGCTCTTGGGGGCGGCGCGGTGATAGAGGTGCGTCTGCCCATGGCGCTGACGGCCGCAACCATTCTGGAAGGCGCGCCGGTGATTGCACCCAAACGCGAAGGCGCCATTCAGGGCCGAGTTCTTCTGGTGGAAGAAGAAGAGGCTGTGTTGGAGTTCGAACGCGACGTCCTTATTGGGGCCGGAGCCAGCGTGGTCACGGCATCGAAGAGTGAAGATGTGAAAACGCGTTTGCTGTCGGAGCCCTTCGATGCCGTAATTATGAGCGGCAAAATGCCTGCCGACTGGAACGCGAAAGAAGCCTACGCATGGCTTACCCAGCATTGCCCCGGCATGGAGAGCCACTTACTATTCACATTCTCCAACGGCGTGGAGCAGGGCGATGAGCGCACTTTCCTTCAGGAAAACAACATCCCCTACCTGGTGAAACCTTTCGAAGTGGCGGATCTCATTTCGCGAGCCCGACGCCTTTTGCAGAAAGCACAGGCGGCGACGGCTTCCGCCTGATTGTCGTACCCAATAAAAAATTGAAACCACAATTAGTCTGCGTTACAACTGTGCGCGCAGGGTCTTCACCAGGCGGCGAAGAGTTTTGTCATTGCGCCGGTACCAGCGCCACTGACCCTGCTTAACCGCGTCAACCAAACCAGCTTTCGTTAAGACCGCCATATGATGCGAG
Organism: Candidatus Acidiferrales bacterium; assembly: GCA_035603655.1. GTDB lineage: Bacteria > Acidobacteriota > Terriglobia > Terriglobales > Acidobacteriaceae > Sulfotelmatobacter. The sequence continues at coordinate 6,799 of DATNKA010001171.1, forward strand.
ATGGTAGGTTGCGAGAGATGCACTCCTGCTTCGATGTCGCCGGCGCACAAACCCGAATTCTTGCCCACGGGAGTGGCGGAGTGTTCCTTTAGCGTCCGCAGAATACGACGGCGCGTGGGATCAGCGATCGCTTGCAGCATTCGGTCGAGAGAGGGCAG
>DATNKA010001172.1:0-14750 GCA_035603655.1 Candidatus Acidiferrales bacterium
GGAGTTGGAAAAAGTTGTGGCAGTTTGCCGGGACGCCGCGCAAGGCGAAGTCTGCGCGCCCGCTAACATCAATTCGCCGGAGCAGATTGTGATCTCAGGAAATACCGCCGCGGTGGAACGGGGAACGAAACTCGCCGACGAGCGTGGCGCAAAGCGCGCGAAAATTCTGCCCGTTAGCGCGCCATTCCATTGTGCGCTGATGAAGCCCGCACAAGATCGTTTGGAAGCAGACCTGAACAAGCTGAAGATGCGCCAGCCCGTCTACCCTGTAGTTTGCAATGTGGAAGCATCTCTGGTCAGCGATGAATTGCGGGCGCGCGAAACCCTGGTCGCTCAAGTGACAGGGGCTGTGAAGTGGGAGCAGAGCATGCGTCTCCTGATTGAGAGCGGGGTTGAAACTTTTGTCGAGATCGGGCCAGGAAAAGTCCTATGCGGATTGATGCGGCAGATTGACCGCTCGAAGACATGCCTGAACGTCGCAGACGACGCGTCACTGGCGAAGGCGCTCGAGCAGATCGGCGGTTAGAACGCAGCCAGCAATTCCCGGAACACCTTCGCCGGATTCTCTTTCGCGAGCGGTAGAGGATTCTCGCGAAACTCGGGTCTAATGAAACTCCAGATCGCAGGGCGGCGAACTGATCGTCTTATCAGTCTTGTCTACATATAATTGCGCGTGCTGCGCTCGATCATTCACCACCACGTCGATCACCACTCCACTGCCGCCTCCGGGGCAATTGCTCTCGCCATAGATCTGATAATTCTTGACGATTCCCCACTGTCCGCCCGTACCCCAGTCCTGCTTGAATTCGTTGAACGGATACTGTGAGTGATTTTGTGGGTGCTGCTTCCAGCCGGGGTCGTGGTAATAGATTCCATAGGCAGTTTCGAAGTCCGGTTTTTGCAAAGCAGAAAAGAATTTATCCGCAACCCGCTTTTCCGGCCAGAACCGATTCCACCAGCCCACGAAAGCGAGCACAAGAACAACCACGATTGCTGAGATAATTCTGGTTCTCTTCCTCCGCTCTTTTTCAGGATGGTACTCTTTAGCGTCCAGTAGCGTCATGACCTTCTAGGATAACGGACGCAGCCAGTAAGTCAAAAGTTCCTGGAAAACGGCGGTGGCGCGGACCGGGCTTCGAATGATGCCGACGTTCCACCCCAAAAATCCCGTACGGCGGGTTTCCCCCCCAGGACGGTTGCAAGCCGATATATCAGACGGAGCCTTCAAGTCGACTACGAGCTCGTCGCATCGTAGGGTTTGCCTCCGTCCTTGCTGCACCTCGCTACCTGTAACGCCGCATGCTCGCTCAAAGTCGAGGATCGCGGTGACCGGCTACACCACCGTTCAAGCGGCCATTGCCGCTTTACCCAGGGGTCCTCGTTCCGGTCCGGGTTATAGTGTCCCCGTCCATCTTCACTTATTCGGCCCCATGCGCCCACGGGTCGCCGACAAACGTTCGTGATTGGTGTATCGGGGCAGCAGAGTCCAGCTCAGGGTAGGCTGTCGAAAAAGAGATAGACCGAAGCAATGCGACCGTTCCGGGCGATGATAAAATCGGTTCCCGCGTAAGCTGGTGGTTTGCCGGGAGTGCCAGATACCCGTCGAACCCGTCCGGCATCACCTAATTCCGCGGGAGGGAAGAGGGGCTGATATTCGAAATCTGGATGTGTTGCTTTTATCACACCAGCAATACGATCAATCTCGTCACGGCCACGAAATATACCGCCCTTTGGGGTCATAGAATACTGCATCTTCGTGAAAGATGTCGTCGATTGCAGCGCGACGTCGCCGGGCGTCATTTTCGCTAAACACGTCGCTCAGATTACGCAGCCGCAAGGTCGATGTGCTGTCGGACATTGGCCTGTCTAGATGCCCGCATCGAGCGAACGTTGCAGCACAACGCGGTGTGCTGATTGTTCAAATTATTGACTGTCGCAATCAGACGATTTTACATTTTGACTGCTGCGATTACACGCAAGACCCCATCGCAGGGTCAACGAGCAATCGCGACTTGTCATCAACAGACGAGGGTTGTCGAAAAAACGGAACGGTCGCGGGTTCGGTCGGTTACCCTGTCTACCCATGAAGATTGTCATCATCTCCGACATCCACGGAAACTACGACGCCCTGCGGGCACTTCCCGAGGAATACGACGAACTCTGGGTCTTGGGCGACCTACTGAATTATGGGCCGGAGCCTCGGGAGGTTGTAACCGAGATCATGGATAAGGCCACAGTGGTGGTGCGGGGTAACCACGATGATGCGGTTGTGTCTATGGAAGCAGCACCATGGAAGAGTCGCTGGCGGGTGACCGCAGAGGCGACTAAACAATTCACCGCGTCCGTTCTATCGGACCAGCAGAAGGCTTTCATTCGGAGCTTGCCGCTCCACAGCAGAGTAGAGCGGGAAGGCACCTCCTTCTTCCTGATACACGCGACCCCGTCCGACCCGCTTTATGGCCATCATTCTTCCGAATCCGACGAATGGGCGAGCGAGGTTGAAATCGCCGCCGCTCAGGTTGTGTTGGTGGGGCACTCGCACGTTCCTTTCATGCGCGTCGTTGGGGGCGCGGTAGTACTCAATCCCGGGAGCATCGGCCAACCTCGCAATAGCGATATCCGAGCCTCCTATGCCGTCTGGCAAGACGGCCAATTTCCGCTGAGAACTTACACCTATCCTGTGCGGGAAACCGTGCGTAAGATTCGGGCTTTGTCTTTTCCGGCGGAGGTGGAGGAAGACTTGATCTCTATCCTTCAAACCGGTCGAGTCTGACGGTAGTGGGCTACTTTGAGCGAGCGCGACGGAATTCCCAAAAGAAGCCGCCAAAAAACATAGCAGCGGTTAAGAACCAATTCAATGGACTTGTAAGGAAACTCGAATTCCATCCTCTTGGCCCAGCCTCCACGCGGTACACGACCGACAGGTAGGCGCTCATGGCTTCCAGCATCAAGAAAGATGCCACACAAACGCAGGCAATCCCTGCGAGTATGCTTTTAACGTAAATCATGCCGCTCTTTCTGCTGGCCGTTGCTCGTAGGCTTCCCAGAGGGCAAGCAAATCGTCTACGCTCCACAGCCGATCTGTAACGCCAGCGACCATGGCCGGTCTCGTCCGCAGTTCTTCTTCTTCGCCATGCCCGCAGTATCGCATAGCGGGATTCAGCCGAGAAATTCAAAACAGCCACTACCGAGGATGACGACTTCACATTGTTGGCGGTAATAGGCGAGTGCACTAGTCCCTCACTGACGGCGTGGTAGCTATTGCAATCAGGCGTGACCATCCGCCTCGATGCTGGTGCCGAACTCTAAGCGATACATCGAATGCTTGACCGACTCAATGTTGGTGTGAAGATCTCGCAAAGCGCATCTTCCGAGAGACAGGAAACGGAGAGATGGGCTAGCGGCTTTCCGGTGTTTTGCACGGCTCAGGAGTTCTAGGTATTGACAGTGAGAGGGAAAAAACGTATATGATTGCGCCGTATTTTCGCGGACTGGAATGCTCGTTTTATTTCACGACTTGTGGTGCGGGTTTCGCTGATTCGTCACCCAACCGCGAAGATGATGTTCGCCAAAGCTGGTTGTCCTCAAGTTAACAGTGTCACCAACCGCTTTTCGACGAAAATCCAAGGAATGTGCATGAAGGAGGGGACATGAAGCGCAAGAACATTTGGGGTTTCACGCTACTCGTAATTTCGTTTGTCTGGTTGCTGACCTGGCCTGACATCGCTGGCGCGCAGTCGCTCCCTCACCTCACACCCATTCCCCCGCGAAGGGATTCTGCTCCCGCGGCCGCGCTTGCCCCCGACTCGTCGTCGCCGTGGCAACCACTGACGAACCAGGCGCCCTCGGGTCCCAATGGCATCCAAATCATGATACAAGCGACGGACGGTTCGGTCCTCGTACAGGCCTATGACGGGCAAACCTGGATGAAGCTAACTCCCGATGACAGGGGCAGCTACGTCAACGGGACGTGGACTACACTCGCCTCGGAACCTATTGCCCGACTGTATTTTGCCTCGCAAATCATGCCGAATGGCAGGTTATTCGTTGCCGGGGGTGAGTACAGCGGTCCGGGTTTGCTGCCCAATTGGTCAAACACGGGGGAGATCTACGACCCACTGGACAATAAATGGACTCGCATTGCCCCCTACCCGAACCAGCCTCATTGCCCTTCCATCAATTACGTTTCTGGGAACACCACGAGTGGAAGCGCCAAGATTACGGGGATTTATCCCTACACGAGCGGCCTTCGCGTTGGCGAGGGAGTTTTCGGCTCTGGGATTCCAAACGGGGCAACAATCGTGAGCGTTGACTCCCCCACCAAGATCACCATCTCCGCTGCCGCGACGCACACGGTTAGCGCCAACGCCATTACTCTCTCCTCCTACTATCAGCTGACTGGCTGCTTGGGGGATGATCCCTCGATGCTCCTTTCAAGCAAAAAAATTCTGGTCGGTGACTTGGTCAACTCCAACACGTACGTCTACGATGCCGCCTTGAACGCTTGGAGTGAGTCAGGGACAAAGGTTTACCAGGACCCGAGCGATGAAGAAGGCTGGACGAGGAGCAGCGAGGGAACGATCATCAACTACGACCTGTCCCAGAGCATTGCCACCAATGGGAGCTATGCGGAGAAGTACAATCCCAAGGCCGGGATGTGGACCGGAATCAGTCCATCGGATGGCACGGCCAAGGGAACGATTCCCCAGTTGAGCAGCCCTGCCTTGGGGTATGAACTTGGCCCCTCCCTCCGACTACAGGACGGGCGGATCTTCGAGATTGGGGCCACCCAGCATACCGCCCTCTATAACCCCGCCACTAATACCTGGGAGGCGGGACCGGACATCAGCGGAACGCTAAACGGAATCCCATCTCCTTTTGGCGCTGACGATGCCCCAGGGGCCATTTTGCCCAACGGCCATGTGATCTTCGCGGCCGATGCCGGCGTCTCCGGATTCACTTCTTCCGGAAACATCACTGCCGGCTCCCCCATTATTACCGGCATTCCCTCCACGGCCATACTGCAGGTTTACTGGGGAGTGCAGGGGGCGGGAATCCCGGGTGGGGCTTATATCGTGAGTGTGGATTCGCCCCGCCAGGTAACGATCAGCAGTCCAGCCACTGCCACGACCAGCGGGGATGCCATCAGTTGGGGAGGCACATTCAGCAATCCCGCGGAACTATTTGATTTTGATCCGTGGAAAAGTACGATTCGCCAGGTCACTTCTGCCCTGCCTGACGTCAACCTCCCCTACGAAGGCTCCTATCCCACGCGCATGCTGATTCTTCCGACGGGACAGTTGCTCTTTTCCGACGATAGTTCCCAGCTCTGGGTTTACACCTCGTCGGGAATGCCCAATCCGCTGTTGCGGCCACTCATCACGAAGGTCCGCTATCTGGGTGACGGAAAGTTCAGGCTTACAGGATTTAAACTCGATGGGCAATCTGCAGGCGCCGCCTACGGCGACGACGACCAGATGGACTCCAACTATCCGATCATTCGCATGGCGAACCTAAGCGGCAATGTCTTTTACGCCCGGACGTCGGACTGGAGCAAGATTGCCGTGGGTGATGGCGCGAGACGCGAGACCGTCGACTTTAGGCTGAATCCCGGCGTAACTCCCGGCGATTACTCCCTAATCGTCAGCGGTGCGGGAATCTCCTCGTTTCCCACCCTCATTCACATCACGGAGAGAGAGGTGAAAGGCTGGGGAGACTGATTCAGCTGCAGGATCGCAATTCTGGCAGTGGGCAGGAAAACGATCTTTATATTCTTTATATTCTTGACCCGGTACACGAATATCTGCGTGGGTTCACGGCGGCGGGTTGGTCGCAATCGTTCTGCCAACCGGAGCGCCGAGCAAATTCAAACTGCACCGCTACCGGGAAACAACTCATCGCCGAGGAGGCAGCGAGCACCGAGAAAACCGCGTGAAATTGAATCGGGTTCACTCTGACTCTCCCCCGGCGGTCTCGGCGCTCAGGGCCGCAAATTTTTTCTAGAGCGTGCGTTTAAACAGCGGAATCGCGATCCCGAGCGTGACAGCGGCGAAGATCGACAAGAAAAGCATGTCGCCCCAGACCGCCGCCAGAGTAGTTTCTTTCAGCAGCAGACATTTGAAGCCATCCACGGCGTAGGTGAAAGGGTCCACTCTGGCGATAGCCCGCAACCACGGCGGGAACGCCTGTATGGGATAGATCGATCCGCTGGGAAAAAACAGCAGCGTATTCAGAATACCGAACATGGCCCGCGGCACCAGCGGATCTTCGATGCGCACCATCAGCAGAAACATCATCGTGTTGAATGCGAGCGAGGTCAGCACGATCATCACCAGCAATCCCAGCATGGTGACGGGATTGAAAATCGTACTCACCCCCGAAATCAGCGAGCCGATTACGCAAATTATTACCCCCGTCATTACCGCCTTGATTGCCCCCGCCAGGTTAAGTCCGAGCACCAGTTCGAGCTTGGTGATCGGTGTAACGAGGTAGCCTTCATGCACACCGCGCGCTTTGTCATCGATATACAACATGCCGCCACCGATCATCACCGAGACGAACATCGCCAGCGCAAGCGAACCCGGCAGCAGGTACTTCATGTATTCGATGTAAGGATAAAGTTCGACAATCTCAAGCGCAGTCTGTTGCAGGATGCGCGGTTCAACCTCAGGCTGATTCAGCGAAGTGACCAAATCGGTGAGTTCGGACTCCAAAGCAGAACTCATAAAATTGTCACTGTTATCGACCACTACAGCAATTTGCGGATGGTTCTCTTCGTAGACCCGCCGCGAAAACTGTGGCGGGATGATCACCGCGCCATCGAGCTTGCCGTTGCGCACATCCTCAACCGCTTTCTTCTGGTCGTCGTAGTAGACCGGCACGAAGGTGCGAATGTTCGAGCGCACGGAGTCGAAAGCCTCGCGAATCTTCAGCGCCTGCGTCCCTCCGTCCTGATCGACAATAGCCAGGCGGGCATCGCGAATCTTTCCGCCAAAGGCGTTGCCGAGAATGACGAGTTGTACCAGAGGAAAAATCATCGACGCCAGCATGAGTGCAGGCGAACGAAAGAACTTCCGCATTTCGCGCTCGACGATCGCCATCATCCGGTTCACGGCCGCAACCCCGGACTCTGCGGCATCACGAAGGCATAAGCCTTCTGCAGTTCGTCGCGCAATTGCCGGCCCGTGTAGTGCACGAACACGTCGTCCAGTGTCGTGTTCTGCACCGAAAGCGACTTCACCGCGACCCCGGCTTCGACCGCCATTTCCACAAGCTCAGTCGTAGTTCGCGAGCCATTGCCGGTCAGCACCCGATACATGCCCGCTCCTTCATGCTGCACAGAGGTGACGTCGTCAAGGGTACGCAGGCGCTGCTCCCAATCGCCAGGAGGATTCTCGAACTGCGCTTCGATCACGTTCGATCCCGGAACGCTCGCTTTCAGCGCCATGGGCGCGTCCAGAGCAACAAGTTTGCCGTGATCCACAATAGCAATCCGGTCGCACAGCCGGTCGGCTTCATCCATGTAATGCGTGGTAATCAAAATCGTGAGTTGGCGCTGGCTCTTGATATTGCCCAGCATCTCCCACACCGCAACGCGCGAGACCGGGTCCAATCCGGTGGTGGGCTCGTCAAGGAAAAAGATCTTCGGATGGTGCACCAGCCCGCGCGCAATCTCCAATCGCCGACGCATGCCGCCGGAGAGTGTCTTGGTCTGCGCGTCGCGCCACTTGGTTAAGTCCACCAGTCCAAGCAACTCGTCGATAGAGCGCTTCCTCTCTTTCGCGGGCACGTCGTAGAGTTTGGCGTAGATGTTTAGATTTTCTTCCACCGTAAGATCCAGGTCGCTGGTCAATGCCTGCGGGATCACGCCAATCGTTCTTCGCGCCGCATCGGGCTCCTTCGCCACATCGTGCCCTGCAATGAGTGCCCGTCCCGATGTAATCGGGATCAGCGTGGTCATCATGCGAATCAGCGTTGACTTTCCCGCCCCATTGGGCCCGAGCAGGCCGAAGATCTCTCCCTCTTTCACATTGAACGAAACATCGTCCACCGCGGTGAAGCCACCGTACTTCTTCACAATATGCTGCACTTCGATGGCGTAGAGCCTTTCCGACGAGTTCGTAGAGCTGCCGCCATTCGCTTTGGCATCAATTTCGGTCGTCATTGCTGCCCTGCTGCCGCGGCGCTCTGCGAGTTGCTCTCGCCTCTCATCTGCGCCGGTGAAACCAGCACTTCAGCCGTCATGCCGGGAACAAATGCGCCTTTCGGGTTTTCCAGGCGAATTTTCAAGACAATCGTTTTGATATCGCGCTTTCGCCGGCTTACATCGCGTTGCGTGGCGAAGTCTCCTTCCACCCCTTTAAAAAACACTTTGCCGCTGGCGATGGTGCCCCCGGGCAGACGCACGCGCATCACATCGCCGTACCCAATATGGTCGGCATAGGTTTCCGGTATAGCGGCACGCACCCAAGTATCAGTGAGATCCACGATGGTCACAATGGGGGCACCAATGTTGACTACTTCTCCTTGCCGCGCCGCGCGCACCGAAACTGTGCCGGTTACAGGCGCGTAGACATTGGTGTAACCGAGCCGCACGGCAGCCTGATTTTTCTGAGCGATGGCATTCTTGAGATCGGCCTGAGTGGATTGCACCGTACTTTTCGCTGCGTTCGCCTGTTGGGTGCGCGCGATGGCGGAATTCAGGTCCGCCTCCGCCGCCTTCACCAACTCTTGTTGCGCCTGCACCGTCGCCTGCGCTGCCTGCAAATTGGTTTCGGCCTGTACGCGATCCTGCTCTGACTGCACGCCGGCTTTCGCCAATTCGATCATGCGACGGCTGTCACTCGCCGTGCGATCGAGCGTAGCCTTCGCCTGTAGAAGCTGCGCTCTGGCCGACGAAAGTTTGGCGCGCGCATTGGCCACATCGCTCGAAGTCGAGCCGGAGGTGGATCGTTCTGTGTGCTGCATCTCCGCCACTTTGTTCTGCAGGCTAGTGATGGTGGCGGCAGCCGCGGCTTCCTGGGTCTGCAACTCGGAAGGATCGAGTACGGCAATCAAGTCACCAGTCTTTACCGGAGTGCCTTCGTCGACCAGTAATTTTTGGATGCGGCCCTCGACCTGCGCGCTGACGATCACCTGATTCGAATCGACTGTTCCGATCAGCACCAAATCCTTGGAATGGTCGGCGGAGAAAAAATAGTAGATCGCCGACATAACAAAGATGATCCCGAGAAGAATGAAGAAGCGGTTACGCGCACTCATTTAGGTACTCCTGATTGGCCAGGCGACGCCATGCGAGACCTGGCCAGGAAAAGCGCTGCGGAAATAAAATCTAGAACCGCCGCCCGGCGCTCGGCGACCCGCTCGGGCGTCAGCGGATTGAAGCGCACGATCCGCTGCATAACCGGGGCGCTACTGAAATAGAAAACTATCATGGCCACCATGGAAGGGATGAAGTGCGCCGGGTCCACCTTGCGGAATTCCCCTTCCGCGATCCCTTTGTGCAACAACTCGCCCACCCGCCGGTAGATCGGTTGAAAGTAAGTCTTGACCAGGCGGTTGATATGAACCGAATTACCCTCTCGCGCCCGCATCATCTCGCGCTGCATGAGCTTGGGATAAATCTGGTTCGAGGCGATGAAATCGAAATACGCCCCTACGTAAGCCATGATCTTTTCGCGCGGCGGCAGGTCGCTGTCGAGCACCTGGAAAATGTTCGTCTTCATCCCGGAAAACGCATTGTCGAGCACCGCCCCGTAGAGTGTTTCCTTGTCCTTAAAGTAGTAGTAGAGCAGGGCCTTGTTGACTCGGGCCGCGCGGGCAATGGCGTCGGTACGTGCCCCGGCAATGCCGTGCTCGGCAAATTCCTGCGCCGCCGCGCGCAGAATGGCTGCGCGGCTTTCCTTCGGCTGGCCGCGGGAGCCCATGCGGGCAGGGAGGTGGCTATGGCGAACACTTGGGATCATGGCTTAATTAACTGGTTAGTTAGATTGTACACGCTTGCGAAATAGAACTACAAGTAAAATGACACTGCGGGAAAGGGGCGTGGTTGGAGGGTTAGCTCGCCCCGCCGGCGATCGAGGGCACCAGCAAGACTTCGTCCCCGTCGCTGAAGATATATCCAGGCCCGCCGAGGAAACGGATGTCTTCTTCATTCACGTAAATGTTGAGAAAGCGTCGCAGTTGTCCGGCTTCGTCACGCAAATGCGGCTTTAGTTCCGGAAACTTTTCATCGAGGATACCGAACAGCTCTCCCAGGTTGGTGGCGGCGCACGCAATCGAACTCACGCCCGCCGTGTGCCGCCGCAGCGCGGTCGGAATTTGTACTGTGATGGACATCGAGGCTACCCTCAGAGCCTAAAAAGCTGCTCATTTATTATTAGGGCTCTTGCGGCGCGGCTGAAACCGCGCCCTTTCCAAGCCGGTGTCGGATAAAAGACGCGCCCTTTCAAAACGAACGCGAAATCTTACGCTCCAACCGTGGCCGGCGTTTCGCTCGCGACCCCCACTGTGTCCAGCCTGTCGTGCAGATACTTCTCGAACTCGGCCAGCTTGGGGGCGATGGGCCTCTCGATCTCATACACGCCAGACAGCACATCGGTCGTTTTCAAGCCATTCCCGGTGATGCACAGCACAGTAGTTTCCTCGGGCAGGATTCGGTCCTGACGATAAAGCTTGCCCGCAGAACCCACGGTCACACCGCCGGCGGTTTCGGTGAAAATGCCTTCGGTTTCCGCCAGCAGACGGATCGAATCAATCACCTCGGGATCGCCCACGTCCTCGCTCCATCCGCCGCTGTGCTTAATCGTCCTGATGGCATAGTGGCCGTCGGCGGGATTGCCGATAGCGAGCGAACGTGCGATGGTCGCCGGCTTCTGCGGCTCGATCTCGGCGCTGCCCGTCTTCACCGCTGTCGAAATGGGAGAGCATCCGGTCGCCTGCGCTCCGAAGAACTTTACCGGTTTGTCCTCGACCAAGCCGAGCTTGCTCAGTTCGTCAAACGCCTTCTTGATCTTGGTGATCAACGACCCGCCAGCCATGGGAACGACCACGTTATCCGGCAAGCGCCAGCCCAGTTGCTCGGCGATCTCGAAGCCGACGGTCTTTGATCCCTCCGCATAGTAGGGACGCAGATTCACGTTGACGAAGCCCCAGCGGCGCTCTTCGGCGATCTGCGAGCACAGGCGATTCACCTGATCATAGTTGCCGGCGATGCGTACGACGTTAGCGCCGAAAACCTGTGTGCCCAGAATCTTCGCGGGTTCGAGATCGGAAGGAATGAAGATCCAGGCTTTCAAACCGAGGCGCGCAGCGTGCGCAGCCACGGCATTCGCCAGGTTTCCGGTAGAAGAACATGCGACCGTGTCGAAGCCGAAAGCCTGCGCCTGGGCGAGCGCCACAGCAACCACCCGGTCCTTGAAACTCAGCGTTGGGAGGCAGACAGCATCATTCTTGATGTAGAGGTTCTGCGCGGCAGCGTCGCCGTCAACCTGGTCACCGGCCAACCGCGCAGCCAGACGCGGAGCCTGAAACAGCGGCGTGAATCCGACGGGGAGTCGCGGCTCGAAGCCCGCAGGCAGCGGCAGCAATTCGGAATAGCGCCACATGTTCGGCGGGCGCTGCGCAATGCGTTCCCGGCTGGCCTTTACTTTGTCAATCGCGCCCTGGGCGAGCGAGGACTGAATGGAATCGTAGTCGTAAGTGATTTCGAGAGGAGAGAAACACTCGTCGCAGATCGACCGCGCCTGGTTGCCCCAACTTCGTCCACATTCCCGACAACGCAGTTCGTATTGAGCTTGACCGTCGTAATTCGACATCGGGCTACTCGCTTTCTGTCGCAGCGAATAGCTGGGGACGAGCCGGGAAAAAGCGCCCTAAAATAGGAAGGCCTCTTTTTCCGGGAAATGGGAAAAGAGGTCGGAATGCAATAGAAATGAAGCTCGCATCCGAATCTCATGTTCCCCGTTTCCGGGCGGGAGTTGGCACCTGGCGGTCGGGATATATGATCCCGATCCGGTTGCCGTGGCGTCACAGGGCTCGTCCCTCAGCCACTCTGCATGAAATTCCGGTTTGCCCCGAAAGGCAAACCTGTCCTTATTAGGCTACACACTTGAAGGTTCTCCGTCAAGAGCTGTTCTTTGTACCGCTTTGTACTGTCCTGTACCGTGTTTCTTGTACCGGCTTGTACCGGAGTAAGTTTCCGATTTTGGCCAGAGATAAGAAACGTGAGCCAGTCAGCCGATGGCCGCTAACACACACCGGACCCGCGCCTGGACTGAGTCGAGGGGAAGGGAGATTAAGTCGTAGCCTAGGGCGGAGTAGGTTTCTTTCATTGTTTTATGGGTCGCCTGAGCTTCCTCAAAAGATTGCTTCCGCTCTGCGTCCAGCTCGAAGATCTGCGGCCAGGGGGGCGCGATAAACACTCTCCGATGGTAGCGAAATATCCTCGATGCGTTGTTAACGTGCGAAGGAATGGGTAAATTGCTTAAGCGCAAGTAGCCGAGAACGTCGGGCACGCCGCGATCGAACATTACAGGACCGCTCAGACTCAGCGCCACCCGATACGATCGCATTTCCCAACTGAGCATCAGTTCAGCGAAAGCGCGGCGATCCGACCAAGGCAAAGCCTCGCCGCCAATGGCCAACTGATCCTGAATGATCGCCCGCCCGGCCTCAGGCATGGTGGAAATACCGCGTCCCGCCAAGGCGTTAATCAATGTACTCTTTCCTGAACCTGGTCCCCCGGTGATTGCAAACAGCCGGTCGAAATTCACCGCCTCCATCTCTTCTTCTCCTTGATGCACGCTCACGAACGGGCGGCGCACGCCCGACGACTATTGTCCTGTTGACCGTAATCCGAAACTCAAACCGACCTTCCCCTCGAAATTCGTTGTAACCGGCCAGTTGTTCCAAACGCTCCCGAATCAGTACACTCTTCATTCACGAGGAGAGCATGGAAAATCGGAGAATGCGTTTTGGATTCTGTAAAAAAAGTTCGCGGTCCGGGATTTTACGAGTCCGCGGTGGAGTCGTTCTCGCCGTCATCTTTGGCGCGCTGTTATTTGCTAGAACGTCCCGCGCCCAGACCGGCGCATCCTCGGACTTGCCCAGCGAAACCCCGGCCACGTTCACGCCCGTCACCAAGAGCTTCGATTACGTCAAACGCGACCTGATGATTCCCATGCGCGACGGCGTGAAGCTGCACACGGTCATCGTCCTGCCTCAGGGTGCGAAAAATGCGCCGATCCTGCTCACGCGCACGCCTTACAACGCCACGGCGCAAACCAGTCAAGCCTCCAGCGCCCATCTTGGTCCGACTCTGAGTGGCTATGACAATGCGACCGAGGTGATCGTCGAAGGCGGCTACATCCGCGTCGTGCAGGACGTGCGCGGCAAATACGGCTCCGAAGGCGATTACGTGATGACTCGCCCGCTGCACGGTCCGCTGAATCCCACGCGCGTCGATCACTCTACCGATACATACGACACCATCGACTGGCTGGTCAAGAATGTTCCTGAGAGCAACGGAAGAGTCGGCATCCTCGGCATTTCCTACGACGGATTCACAACGCTGATGGCACTGGTCAATCCGCATCCCGCGCTAAAGGTCGCGGTGCCCATGAATCCTATGGTCGACGGCTGGATGGGCGACGACTGGTTCCACAATGGCGCCTTTCGCGAACAGAACATGGCTTACATCGAGGTTCAGGAAGCCGCACGCGGGTCAGAAGAAAAATGGTGGACCAATCACTTCGACGACTACGACGTTTTCATGGAAGCCGTGTCAGCCGGCGAACTCGGACGCCGTCATGGACTCGAGCAAGTTGGATTCTGGCGCAAACTCCTAGATCATCCCAGTTACGATTCCTGGTGGCAGGAGCAAGCGATGGATCGTATCCTTGCGGCGCAGCCTTTGAAAGTTCCAACCATGCTGGTAGATAGCTTATGGGATCAGGAAGATATTTACGGGGCACCCGCAGCCTACAAGGCGCTAAAAGCAAGAGATGCCAACGCTGATAAATTATTTCTGGTGCTCGGTCCCTGGCATCACGGCCAGGAGATTGGTGATGGCAGCTCGCTCGGGGCAATTAAATTTAATAGCGATACCGGGCTCTATTTCCGGCAGGAAATTCTGCGTCCTTTCCTGGATCGATATTTGAAAGACGGCTCGCCCCAAGCTGACATCGCGCCCGTCACCGCTTTTGAAACTGGAACGAACATTTGGCGCCGCCTACCAACGTGGCCTGCAGGCTGCGCCACCGGATGCAAGCTTCACCCGACTCCGTTCTATCTCGGCGCCGGTCTAAAACTAAGCTTCGCGGAACCAAAATCCAATGACCCTGCATTCGACGAATACGTTTCTGATCCGGCCAAGCCTGTGCCCTTCCGCGCGCGGCCCAGTCAGCCGATTGGATACGGGAACGGCCTCACGTGGCCGCAATGGCTGGTCGACGATCAGCGCGAGTCTTCCGGACGCCCCGATGTATTGGTGTTCACTTCAGAGGTGCTGACCGCCCCGCTGAAGATTAGCGGACAGCCGGCAGCGAACCTTGTCGCTTCAACCAGCGGCACGGATTCCGATTGGGTGGTCAAGGTGATCGACGTCTATCCCGACGAAGTGGCAGGTGACGCCGCCATGGGCGGCTATCAACTCATGGTTTCCGCCGACATCTTCCGCGGCCGTTATCGCGAAAGCCTGGAATCTGCAAAGCCCATCGCTTCAGGGCAGCCCTTGCTCTACCGCTTCAATC